>NZ_VFTK01000039.1:0-60619 GCF_006439495.1 Mesorhizobium sp. B3-1-8 | reverse complement strand
ATCCCCAAAAATCAGTGTTGAATCTGATTTGCCGGCCCGTGGGAATCCCAATTCCTTAAATCGTCACTACGGCCTAGCGTTTCACCGTTTCATGGAAACGGCGAACCGCCCTATCTCTCTAATTTAACGCAATTCCGGACGGAAAACCGATCACACTTTTCCTGGAATTGCTCCGGTGTAGGAACGCCGCACGACCATGGGAGCACGCGATGACGCGCGAGGATATTGCCGATCTCTATCGGGGCTACATCGCCTGCCTGAACGACCAGGAGTGGGACAATCTCGGCCGCTTCGTCGGCGACGAGGTGCAGTACAATGGCGAGACGATCGGGCTTTCGGGTTATCGCCGTATGCTGGAAGGCGATTTCGAGGCCATTCCCGACCTGCGCTTCAACATCGAACTCCTGATTTCGGAGCCGCCGCGCGTGGCGGCGCGACTGCATTTCGACTGCCGGCCCAAGGGCGTGCTGTTCGGCCTGCCGGTGCACGGCAGGCGGGTTTCTTTCGCCGAGAACGTCTTCTACGAATTCCACGACCGACGGATTCGCGAGGTCTGGTCGGTCATCGACAAGGCCGCCATCCAGGCGCAGCTCTGAGGTCCGCCAGCCTCTCAGGCGTCTTCCTGCGTCAAGGCGTGGAAGCGCAGCAATCCATGATGGACCGCAAGGTCCTCGTCATAGCGCGCCTCGGCGAATTCCAGCGACAGGCGCGTCTGACCGCGCGAGCCGATGGAAAGTGCTGCGCCATCGAGGCGCGCCTTGATGCTGTCCATGATGAGGCGCGTCTCGGCCTCGCCTTGAGCCTTCGACCAGACGTGCAAGGTGATGAGTTGGTCGCCATCGTTGTCGGCGCCGGTGTCCAGGTCGAAGGCACTGGTACGGCCGTAGGTCACGTGTGGAAAGGCGGCCTTGTCGTTCGCCTGTTCGAGCAGGCCAGCGCCGCCGAGAAGCGCCGATAGCGACGCATCGGTCTTAAGCCTCAGGAACAAGGCCTGCATCAGATCGCTAGGCGCCGTCATCTACCGTCCATCGCCAACACATGTCTCCGCGCCGCAGCCAATTCCGGCAACGTAGCCGCGCTCGCGATCCGATGCCAGATCGCGAATCGGTTTGACTATAGCGTGAAGGGCGAAGGTCTCGAATTTATTACGTTTTCGTCAAATCATGAGACCGGAGCCGCGCCGCCTTCCTCGGTGCGCTTGGCAATGAACTCGTCGAGCACGCCCGCGGTGGCGGGAGCGGAGGCCGGTGGCTGGAAATCGGAAAGAATCCGCTTCCAGATGCCGGTCGCGCGCTCCGTGGCGGTCTTGCCGCCGGCTTGCGTCCAATTGCCGAAATTCGACCAGTCGGCCACCAGCGGCTCATAGAAGGCGGTGCGGTAGCGCGTCATGGTATGCGCCGCCGAGAAGAAATGGCCGCCGGGCTGCACTTCGGCGATGGCCTCGAAGCCGATCGCATCCTCGTCGCCCGGGGTCTTCGCGCAAAGCTCTGCGACCGTCTGCAAGGCCTCGATGTCGGTGATCAGCTTCTCGAGGGAAACGCTCAAACCGCCTTCCAGCCAGCCGGCGGCATGGATGCAGACGGTCGCGCCGGCCAGCACCGAGCCCCACAGCGCGAACTGCGTCTCGTGCGCTGCCTGCGCGTCGGAGATATTGGCGGCGCTGCCGCCGCCGGATCGCCATGGCAGGCCGGTGAAACGCGCAAGCTGGCCCGCGCCGAGCGTGGCCTTGACATGCTCCGGCGTGCCGAAGGCCGGCGCGCCCGACTTCATGTCGACATTGGAGGAGAAGGAACCATAGACCACAGGCGCGCCTGGGCGTGCGATCTGGGCGAGCGTCAGGCCCGCCAGCGCCTCGGCATGCTGCAGCGCCAGCGCGCCCGCGACCGTGATCGGCGCCATGGCGCCCGCCAGGCAAAAGGGCGTGATGATCGATATCTGGCCGGCGCGGGCGAAGTCGATGATGCCCTGCGCCATCGGGATGTCGAGTTGGCGCGGCGAGTTGGTGTTGATGACCGTGTAGCTATGGGCGCTGCCGGCAAACTCGTCTTCGGACAGGCCGCGCGCCAGCCGAATCATCTCGAAACTGTCCTCGACCTGCGGCGTGCCGCGGGCAAAGACGAAGGGCACCTTGTCGGACAGCGTCAGTTGCGCCCGGCCGGTGGCATAGTGGCGAAAGCGCGTGTCGACGTCCTGCGGCTCGACGCAGGGGCCGAGCATATGCAGCACGTCGAAATGCTGGATCAACTTGATGAATTCCTCGAAGGCCTGGAGCGTGCCCGGCCGGCGGCCGCGCTCAAGATCGGTGACGTTCGGGGCGCCGGAGCCGGCCAGGAAGGTCATCGAGCCGAGCTCGAGCATCAGATCCCGCGAGCGGTCGCCGCCAAGGGCGGGAATCGCGCGCGGCGCCGCGGCAAGTGCTGCCTCGACCATGTCGCGGCCGATCCTGACCATCTGGCTGTCTTCGTCGACCAATGCGCCGGCCCTGGCGTAGATGGCGCGGGCCTCGGGCAGCAGCACCTTGATGCCGAGCTCCTCCAGCACGCGCAGCGCGGTAGCGTGGATCGCGGCGACCTGGTCGTCGGAAAAGATCGGCTGCGGCAGGAAGGGGTTCTTCAGCGACCGATAATTCGGATGCCGGCTAGACTCGCTGCCTGCCTCGCCGGTGCGTCCCCGCCGGCGCTCGCGCCTGAGATCACGTGCGGCCTCGTCAATCATGGCGGTTCCTCCTCATTGCCGCATCGCCTTGCCTTCAGCGTCGTAGGGCGAGCCCGCGATGACGCGCGCCCGCCGTTCGACCCCGACAATGTGTACGGAAAGTTCCGTCCCCTCACCGGCGAAATCGTCATCGAGCAACGCCAGGGCGACGCTCTTGCCGATCGTGTAGCCGTAGCCGCCGGAGGTGACGAAGCCGACGCGCCGGCCCTTGGACCAGACCGGCTCGAAGCCGCTGGCATCGGCGTGGACAGCGTCGACCTCAAGCGTCACGATCCGTCGCGAGACGCCCACCTCGCGCTCCTTGAGCGCGGCCTGGCGGCCGATGAAATCGCCCTTGTCGAAGGCGATGAAGCGGTCGAGCCCGGTCTGGCCGGGCGTGTAGCCTTGGGTGAATTCGCGCGACCAGATGCCGAAACTCTTTTCCAGCCTGAGCGAATTCAGCGCGTAATAGCCGATCTCGGCCAAGCCGAGGTCTTCGCCGGCGGCAAGCAGCGTCTCACGCAGGCTCGAATGCAGGGTGGCCGGGCAGTTGATCTCGAAGCCGAGCTCGCCGGCAATGGACAGCCGCGCCACCCGGGCTCGCGCCATGCCGATGTCGAACGCGCCGCAGGACATGAACGGCAGGGTTTTGGCGGAGATGTCCTGATGGGTAGTGCGTTCGACGATCCGGCGTGCGTTCGGACCGGTGACGAGGAAGCCGGACATGGCGTCCGAGATGTCGGTGATGGAGACGCCTTCGGCGATGTGCGCCTCGAACCAGCGCATGTGGAATTCGCGCAAATAGTAGGAGCCCATGATCCAGTATTCGCCGCCGCCCCAGTTGAGCACGGTGAGATCCCCCTTCAGCCGGCCGTCGGCCCCAAGCATCGGCGCCAGCTTCGCGCGGCCGGGCTTCGGCAGCCGGCAGGCGAGCAGCCGGTCGAGCCAGGCCTCGGCGCCCGGGCCTGACACGGCATAGCGCGAGAAGGCCGTCGTATCGACGAGGCCGGCGGCGCGGCGGACCTGCAGCACCTCGTCGCCGACGATCTCGAAAGCGTTGGAGCGCTTCAGCGTCGTCTCCTCGCGGAATCCCATCGGCGCGAAATAGGCCGGGATCTCCAGGCCCCAGGATGCCGTCCATTCGGCGCCGGCGGCGCTCATGCCGTCATAGGCGCCCGGACGCTTCAGCGGCCGGCCGGCAGGCAGGCGCTCGTTGGGGAAGGTCATGACGAAGCGGCGGGCATAGAACTGGCCCGTGGTTTGCCGCAGATACTCGCGGTTGGCGGCGAAGGCGCCGTAGCGGGCGATGTCCATGCCGAAGATGTCGGCTTGCGGCTCGCCGTAGATCATCCACTCGGCCAGCGACTTGCCGACGCCGCCGCCTTGGCTGAAGCCGGCCATGACGCCGCAGGCGACCCAGTAGTTCTTCAGCCCCCTGACCGGGCCGACCAGCGGATTGCCGTCCGGCGTGAAGGTGAAGGCGCCGTTCACCCATTTGCGGATGCCGGCCTTCGCCAGGCAGGGGAAGCGCTGATAGGCCTTCGAGAGCTCCGGGCTGATGCGGTCGATGTCCTCGGGGATCAGCTCGATGCCGTAATCCCAGGGCGCGCCGTCCATGTTCCAGTGTTTCGGGTTCTGCTCGTAGACGCCGAGCAGGACGCCTTTGCGCTCCTGACGCAGGTAGGAGAAGCCGTCGAGATCGACGGCCAGGCCGAGCTCCTTGTCGAGGGCTGCGACTTCGGGAATGTCCTCGGTGACGAAATAATGATGCTCCATCGGCGTCACCGGAAGGTCGACGCCGGCCATCAGCCCGACCTGCTTGGCCCACAGGCCGCCGGCATTGACGACATGCTCGGTGACGATCGTGCCCTTTTCGGTGACCACCTCCCAGCCGCCATCGGCGCGCTGTTTCAGCTCGATGACGCGGTTGCGCAGGATCACATCGGCGCCGCGCTTCCTGGCGGCGCCGGCATAGGCGTGCGTGGTGCCATAGGGATCGAGATGGCCCTCGTTGGAATCATAGAGGCCGCCGAGCACGTCGCTGACATCGACGATCGGGCAGATCTCCTTGATCTCCTCGGGCGTCACCAGTCGGGCCGTCTCGATGCCGACGGACTGAAACACCGCCCAGGCCGATTTCAGCCATTCCCAGCGCTGCGGGTCGCTCGCCATGTTGACGCCGCCGGTCATGTGCAGGCCGGCATTCTGGCCCGACTCGGCCTCGATCTCGCGGTAGAGTTTGATCGTGTAGTCCTGCAGCGCCGCGACATTGGGATCGGCGTTGAGCGCGTGGAAGCCGGCGGCCGCATGCCAGGTCGAGCCAGCCGTCAGCTCGGCGCGCTCGATCAGCGCGACGTCGCTCCAGCCAAACCGCGTGAGATGGTAGAGCACCGAGGCGCCGACCACGCCTCCCCCGATGACCACTGCCCGGTAATGCAATTTCACGAGCCTCTCCCTCTCGTTGGAGGCCCCACCAATACACCTTCTGGACATATGTGTCTAGACACTTCTGTCCAGAGCTTGCGTGGCGTTTCGCGCCATGCCTATTGTGCGGCCATGATCATGACCGCTCCCCAGGCCGAACTGCCGCCCGGCAACGTCAAGGTGACGCGCTCCGACTGGATTAAACTGGCGCTCGATATGCTGATTTCAGACGGTATCGAGAGCGTGCGCGTGCTGACGCTCGGCCAGAAGCTCGGTGTGTCGCGCTCGAGCTTCTACTGGTATTTCAACAGCCGGCAGGACCTGCTCGACCAGTTGCTTGCGCATTGGCACGACACCAACACCACGGCGATCGTCGAGCGTGCCCGCCGGCCGGCGGAGACCATCATCATGGGCGTGATGAACGTCTTCGAATGCTGGGCCGACGAGCGCCTGTTCGACCCCAGGCTCGATTTCGCCGTCCGCGAATGGGCCAGGCGCGCGGCCGACGTGCGGCGCATGATCGACCAGGCCGACGACGAGCGCCTCAGCGCCATCCGCGACATGTACCGCCGGCACGGCTACGACGGCGAGGACGCCTTCATCCGCGCCCGCGTCCTCTATTACATGCAGATCGGCTATTATGTGCTCGACCTCAAGGAACCGGTCGAGGCGCGCGTCAGCCATCTCGCCGCCTATCTGCGATCCTTCACCGGCCAGGAGCCGACCGAGGCGGATGTAGCGCATTTCATGCGCTTCATTGCGGCGCGGTGATATAGTCTGCCCTCCACGGCCAGGGCGCCACCAATCAACAAAGCTTGCGCTGTTGCTTCGCTGCCCTTGTGAGCGATGCTAAAATGGTTGATTAGTCTTGCGGGGGAGGCGCCCGAAATTGCCCTGCAGTTTCCGGGCGAAAGTGCGTTGGGGCGGAAGTCTGGAATGGCAAGTCCTTCGAAACCAAGCAAGAGAAGAGGCCGTATCGCTTCGGCTCTGCTCGCTGTGGACGCCTGGCTCGATTCCTCGCTCTACGAGATCGGTTTCAAGGCACGCGAATTCTGGGAAGCGGCGACCATCTTTTCCCGGCGGTTCCGTGTGCATGGCTGGCGCCGCGCCATCATCGAGGTGCTGAGCGAAGGTTTCACCATGGGCGCCGGCGGCTTCGTGGTGCTGCTCGCGCTTGCCATGCCTGCCTTCGACATCACCACCGGCGACTGGCGCAATCAGGGCGACTTCGCCGTCACCTTCCTCGATCGCTACGGCAACGAGATCGGCCAGCGCGGCATCATCCAGCGCGATTCCGTGCCGGTCGACGAGATGCCGGACATCGTCATCAAGGCGGTGCTGGCGACCGAGGACCGGCGTTTCTTCGACCATTACGGCATCGACGTGCTGGGCCTGTCGCGCGCGGTCTTCGAGAATGTGCGCGCCAATTCCGTGGTCCAGGGCGGCTCCAGCATCACCCAGCAGCTCGCCAAGAACCTGTTCCTGTCCAACGAGCGCACCCTCGAGCGCAAGATCAAGGAAGCCTTCCTGTCGCTGTGGCTGGAGGCGAACCTTTCCAAGAAAGAGATCCTGCAACTCTATCTCGACCGCGCCTATATGGGCGGCGGCACGTTCGGCATCGAGGCGGCGGCGGATTTCTATTTCGGCAAGAGCGTCAAGGACCTGAGCCTTGCCGAGGCGGCGATGCTGGCCGGGCTGTTCAAAGCCCCGACCAAATACGCCCCGCACATCAACCTGCCGGCGGCCCGTGCCCGCGCCAATGTGGTGCTGTCCAACCTGGTCGATGCCGGTTTCATGACCGAGGGTCAGGTGCTACAGGCGCGGCTGCATCCGGCCGACGTCGTCGACCGCGGCGAGCAGAAGAGCCCGGATTATTTCCTCGACTGGGCCTTCGACGAGGTGAAGAAGATCGCCAAGCCCGGCCAGCACTCGCTGGTCGCCCACACCACTTTCGACGCCAACATCCAGAAGGCGGCCGAGGAGTCGGTCGAGTTCCATCTTCGCCAGTTCGGCAAGGAATACAACGTCACCGAAGGCGCGGTGGTGGTGATCGAGACCAACGGCGCGGTGCGCGCCATCGTCGGTGGCCGCGACTATGGCACCAGCCAATTCAACCGCGCCACCAAGGCGCTGCGTCAGACCGGTTCATCCTTCAAGCCCTATGTCTATGCCACCGCCATGGAACATGGCTTCACGCCGGACTCGGTGGTTTCCGGTGGCCCTATCAGCTGGGGCAGTTGGTCGCCGCACAATTACAATGGCGGCTCGGCCGGCAACGTCACGCTGCTTACGGCGATCGCCAAGTCGATCAACACCGTGCCGGTGCGGCTCGCCAAGGACTACCTCGGCATCGGTCCGATCAAGGCGATGGCCGAATCGATGGGTGTCGAATCGCCGCTGGAATCGCACAAGACCATGGTGCTCGGCACATCGGGCATGACGGTGATGGACCAGGCGACCGGCTACAGCGTCTTTGCGCAGAACGGTTTCGTCGGCTCGCGCCATGGCATCACCCAGCTCGTCACCCGCACCGGCGACGTGGTCTATGACTGGGCCAAGGACGCGCCGCCACCACATCGGGTGCTGTCGGAAAAGGCGCTGAAATACATGAACACCATGCTGGCGGCGGTGCCGGTCATAGGCACCGCGCGGCGCGCGCAACTGCCCAACATTGTCGTCGCCGGCAAGACCGGGACGACACAATCCTACCGCGATGCCTGGTTCGTCGGCTTCACCGGCAACTACACCGCCGCCGTCTGGCTCGGCAATGACGACTTCACGCCGACCAATAAAATGACCGGCGGTTCGCTGCCGGCGATGGTCTGGCAGCGGCTTATGGTCTACGCGCATCAGAACATCGACCTGAAGCCGATCCCGGGCATCGATCATCCGTGGGTCGACCCGGAGGTCGCGGCCAAGGCCGAGGAAGCGGCGAAGAAGGAAGCCGACGCGGCGGCGGCGCAGGCCGAGGCCGAACGCCCGCCGGTGCTTTCCGGCCGCACCACCCAGACGCTGAGGGAAATGAGCAAGGCGTTCCAGGCCGCGCCCGTGCTGGGCGCCCCCACCCTGCCGGAGACGCTTTCGGCGCTTTAGGACGGCGCTGGCGTGAAGCCGGCTTGCCACGGCACCCCGCGCCGCGATATCCCGGGCAACCTCCTCTGTTTGCGGCTCTCATGCTCAAGAACGCCATCCTGACGCTGCTTTCGCTTGCCATGGCCATCGGGCTTGGCGGCTACAGCGTCTGGTATGCGCTCAACGCGCAGGATGGCGTGGGCGCGATCCGCATCGGCCAATGGACCGCCTTCCCCGAAGTCGGGACGCTGGCGGCCGACCCCTATTCCAAGGCGCGCGTGGCGCGCGAGGGCGTGCTGGCGCTCGGCCAGGCCGAGGGGCTTGCCTTCGTGGCCGAGCGCGACGATGCGGGCGAGCCGCTGAAACGCGAATGCGCCTACACGATCGAAGGCGGTTACCCCACCGCCCGCTTCTGGACGCTCTATGCCGCCGACCAGTCGCTTGGCGTGATCGACACAGGCAAGCCGAGGCAGTCGGCGCTGCAATCCTACGAAGTGCTGCGCCAGCCCGACAATTCCGTCGTCATTTCCGTCGGCAATCGCCCGGCTCCCGGCAACTGGCTGCTGACCGGCGGCTCCGGCAAGATGTATTTCGTGCTGACCTTCTACGACACGCCGATCGCCTCGAGCACCGGCCTCTCGGACGTCACGCTGCCGCGCATCCTGAAGGCGGGCTGCAATGCGTAACCTGCCGCACGCCCTCATCCTCGGCCTGCTCGGCGCCGGCATCGTGCACATCGTGGTGCTGTTCCTGGTGCCGGAATTTTCCGAACGCGATGCCTGGTCGCGGCTGGCGATGGCTTCGGACCTCTACAAGATGACGCGGCTCGACGCCGAGGCCGGCGGCGCGCCGGTGGTGAAATCGGTCGATCCGCTGTTTTATGCCGCCGCCTGCCGATTCGATCTCACGGACGGGCTGGTCAGGATCAAGGCGCCCGGCGACGTGCCGTTCTGGTCGGCCTCGGTCTATGACCGCAGCGGCCACAACATCTATTCCTTCAACGATCACAACGCCAATGGCGAAAAACTCGATGCCATCGTGCTGACGCCGGCGCAGATGATCGACGTGCGGCGCGACCTTCCGGAGGATCTGCAGGGCGCGATCTTCGTCGAGGCGCCGATCGATGAAGGCATCTTCGTCGTCCGCGCCTTCGTGCCGGATGAGAGCTGGAAGCCGATCGTGTCGCGCTTCCTCGAGCAGAGCGCCTGCGAATTGCAGGATTACTGAGAAAGGCGCCCGATCAGTGATGCGGCTTGGCAGGTGGCGGGGAGCGCGGCCTGTCGGGGCCGCTCTCGCCGGGCCGTGCCTCACCGACCTGCGGATGCAACTCATAACGGACGCCGGGGAATATGATGACCGCCGCCGCCGTCGTCGTGTCGTGACTGGCTCGATTTACAGGTGCCGCTCGCGGCACAAAAGACAGGACCATGCCCATGGTTCGCGCATTCCCTCTCGGTTTCCCCGGAGCACAACGCAACGCCTCCAAAGTTGATTAAGAGGCGTAGAGGGTTAACGGAGCGCTAACGGATCGCGGCTAATTTGATGTTTGTTTTCCTGAAGGTGCGAAACCGGCCCGGCCGGATCGTGCGGTTCGGGAGTGTGTCGAGTGTCGGGCGTATCCTCCGTGTCATCTTCGGATTTCAGGCAAATCGCTATTCGGACCGAAGCTGGAAAGGCCGAAAGGCTGTTCCGCGCCGCGGTGTCGGCGTTCTGCTCGCTGACGCGCCCGTCGCGCCGCGAGATCGCCCAGCTCGAAGACCTGACGCTGCCGCTGTTCGACGAGGTGTCGGTCGAGTCGCGCCGCTATGTCGCCGCGGCCCTTTCCGAATGTGAATATGCCCCAACCGCGCTGGTGCGGCGGCTGGCCGAAGAGCCGGTCGAGACCGCAGCACCCCTGCTCACCCGCTCCAACGCGCTGAGCGACATCGACCTCATCGCGCTGATCGGCCGGCACGGGCTGCCGCACGCGCGCGCCATCGCGCGCCGCAAGGAGCTCAACCCGACGATCGCCGACCTGATCCGCGCGCTGGAAAGACCGGCGCTGGTCAAGACGCGGCCGCCCGAGACGGTCACCAGGCTTGCGCCGAAACCGGAGGTCATAGCCAAGGCGGACGCCGACCGCACCGCGCACGGCGAAGCAGCAGAGAACGCGCGGCGCCGCCTGCGGTCGATGATGCGCCCGACCGGTGACAGCGCCGACGTCAACACCTTCCTCGGCCAGCCGGCCTATGTGAAACTGCGCGAGACGGCGCTGACGGGGAACGCGGCCTTCTTCCAGACCGCGCTTGCCGACGCGCTGGATATCGACTTCGCGACGGCCCGCTCGGTGACCGGGCAGTCGAGCTATGCCGCGCTGCTTGCGGCGCTGCGGGCCCTCGATCTCAGCGAAGACATGGCATTCCTGATCGCGGTCGCGGTCTATCCCGGCGAGTTCCCGCATCCGCAGGCGATCCGCCTGTTCCTCGACCGCTACCGGCTGCTGCATCGCGAGGCGGCGCTGGACAAGGTACGCGCCTGGAAGGCCGAGACTCTTTCACGGGCGATCCGCGGCAATGCTGCCGCTGCGGTAGACACCGAGAGCCGCGAAGCCTCGAACAGCGACGAGGCGAGCGCCGGCCTCAAGGCGTCCTGACGCGGTTAGTCCGCCTTCACGGAAAGAAGCTCTTCGACGGGAATGGTCCCGCCCTCGATCTCGACCACCCAGATGTCGGGATCGAATTTCTTCTCCCGCTCCAGCCGCGCATCGAAAGCCGAGCCATCGTCGCTCGCACCGAGCATGGCGAAGAAGCGCTCATCGGGCTTGGCCGAATGGTAGCTCGTCTGCGGCGCCGGCCCGTAAAGGGCCACCTCTCCCATCCGACCTCGCGAAAGCACGAAGACAGCGCCGGCCTCGGTCGCGCCGCGCTTGACGATTGCGGCAAAGCCGCCGGCGCCGAAGACGCGGCGCACAAGGGCCGATACCCAGAGATCGGCGGTTACGCGCATGAGAGGTTTCCGGATGCCACTCAAGCATCTAACAAATCTTGTTAGAGTTTGTGAAGACCGCTATATAAATAGCGATGAAAAGCCAAGCAATGCGCACCCTCACCATATCGCTTACGCCGAAACAGGCCGCGCGTCTGCAGGATGCGGTCGAGAGCGGCAACTATGCCTCGAACAGCGAAATCGTCAGGGAGGCCCTCAGGCTGTGGGAGCACCGCGAGGAGCTTCGTGTGCGCGAACTCGCGCAGTTGAAGCAGGCTTACGACGAAGGGATGGCAAGTGGCGAAGGTCAGGACGTCGATCGCCGGGCCTTTCTCCGCGCTCTGAAAGCCGAGCGCACGGAACGTGGCTAGCTATCGACTTACATCTCGCGCGGAACAAGACCTCAAGAACATTTGGCGCCATATTGCGGCCGACAGCGAACGGGCGGCGGATGGCCTCGTAGAGCGCATTTTCGACAGACTGGAGCTCGCCTGCAGTCATCCCAATATGGGGGTTGCCCGGCCAGAGTTGAGCGCCACGGCACGTATTCTCGTGGAGGGTCGATATATCGTTATCTACGAGCCAATGGACTACGGCATCCTGGCTGTGGCCATTGTTCACGGGATGAGAGACCCGATCATTGGCTCGAATAGACAGCTTTCGGACGCCGCCGCTCAGTTCGTCAGGCCGATCTCGCGCATCTTGACGTAGACCGCCTCGTCCGGCTCGCCGGTTTCGGGCAGCCCGAAGAGCGCCTGGAATTCCTTGATCGCGGACTTGGTGCGGGCGCCAACCTTGCCGTCGAGCTGCATGTCGCTATTGCCGAAAGCCTTCAGGCCGGCCTGGATCCTGACGATGCGGGCGTCGGGAGACAATGTAGGGTCACTGGCCGGGGCCGAGACCGGAATTGCCGATGGCTTGGCCGACGGCGTCGCGGCTGCCGCGTCGGCCGGCCGTGGCGCCGGGTGCGGGATGGCCGCCGTGGTCTGGCGAGCGCCAAGCTGGTCGAGCAGCGCCGTGTCGATCTCGCCCGAGCCGGGCAACCCGACTTTCAACTGATAGGCCTGGATGGCCTTGCGCGTGGCCGGTCCGGTGAGACCATCGACCGTGCCGTCGTAGAAGTTGAGGTCCTTCAGAATGCCCTGCACCTGCTGGACGACCGGATCCGGCTTGGCCACCGGCTGCGCCGGCGCCTGGCGCACGATGTTGATGGTGGTTTCCGGTTCGTCGGAGACGGTGTGCGGGAAATTCACGATGGTCCGGGTGGCGAAGAAGGCGCCGGTATGCGGAAAGGGCTGATACCAGAGCGCGTTGGCCGAGACGTAGAACAGCGTCACCAGGAAAGCGGTCGAGCCGCCGACCAGGACCGGATTGCTGGCGATCAGCTGACCGACGGCAACCGCGCCCTCGGCAAGGGCGCCGCGCTCTGGTTCGATCACCTTAGGCCGTTTTGCGGAGCGAGCCATTGCTGTCCCCATCTGCATCCCCCTTCGGCTTGGCCGCCGGCATGGCCAGCACGCCGGATGGCGCACCCGAACGCCGCTTCGGCCCGTTCACCGGCAGGCCGATCGTCACCGTGGTGCCCTCACCCGGCGCGCTCTCGATCGACATCGTGCCCTCGTGCAGCGCCACCAGCCCCTTGACCAGCGACAGGCCGAGCCCGGTTCCCTCGAAACGGCGCGTGTAGTCGTTCTGGATCTGCATGAACGGCTTGCCGAGATTGGCCATGTCCTCCTCGGCGATGCCGATGCCGGTGTCGCTCACCCAGAAATGCAGGTGCGAGCCGACACGCTTGGCGCCGATCACCACGCTGCCGCCATCGGGTGTGAACTTCACGGCGTTCGAAGCGAGATTGATCAGGATCTGCTGGACCGCCCGGCGGTCGGCATTGATCTCGCCCGCATCCGGGGCAATCTGCGTGGCAAGAACTATGCTCTTGGCGTCGGCCAGCGGCCGCATCATCGAGCGGCACATGTCGACGGCCTCGACGAAGCGGAACGGCTCCAGCTCGGTCGCGTAGGCACCCGCCTCGATGCGCGAGACATCGAGGATCGAGGTGACGACGGACAAGAGATGCTGGCCGGATTCCCTGACCAGGCCGACATATTCCTTCTGGCGCGGATCCCTGAAGGCGCCGAACATCTCATGCAGCAGCATGTCGGAAAAGCCGATGATGGCGTTGAGCGGCGTGCGCAGCTCGTGGCTGACCACCGCCAGGAAGCGGCCCTTGGCCACTTCGGCGGCCGCAGCGGCCTCCCTGGCTTCCGCAAGCTCGTCGCGAAGTGCCGCCACGTCGTCGTTTTCGCGCAGGACCAAGGTGAAGACGTCGCGGTCGACTTCGCCGCGCAGCAGATCGAGGCTGAACGGGCGGAAATTGTCGGTCGCGCCGGAACCCTCGCGCGGCAAGCGGACGCGCAGATCAAGCCGGCGCTTCGGCGCGCCCTCGCGCATGTCGGCCAAAGCGGTTAGATAGGCGACGCGGTCGGAAAGATGGACGCGATCGAAAAGGCCGGTGCCGAGCAGGAGCTCCGGCGCCAATTTGAGGGTCGAACGCGCCCGGGCGGACGCGTCGAGCACTTCGCCCTGGCGACCGACGCGCAGCACGACAGCGTCGATGACGTCCTCAAGACGATCGCCGGCAGCCTCCGCCATCCGCAAGCCGGCCGGGTTGGCGATGGCGGCGGCCCGCGGCACCAGCGTCAGCGCCCAGGCGAGCGGCAGCAGCCAATGCCAGGTGGCGATTTCGCCGAGCGGCAAGACCTGCCCGGCAAAGGGCTGCAGCACGATGGCGGCAAGCGCCGCCAGCGCGCCCCACAGCGCAGCGCGCCGCGACCCCGAGACCCACCAGGTTTCGACCGGCAATGCGACGGCAAGGAGTGCCGCCGGCGAGGCCAATCCGCCCGCCGCCGCGACGGCGCCGGCAAGGGCAAGGCCGCCGAGCGCGACCGCCATGCGGCCGGCAAGCGCCATGTGGCCGGTGGCGGCCACCAGAAGCGCTGCGAACCAGCACAGGCCAAAAGCGGCAAAGATCGCCGCTACCGTGACGGCCGCGCCGAGACTCGCGGTGACGAGCGTGACCGCCGCACCCGCGGCAAGGAAGGGCGCGGCGAGCATGACGCCGATGAAGCGACGCTGGCGCAGGCGTTCCGCCTCACCCGTCACGGTCGGGTGAACCATGCGCTCGCAGCCGGCGGCAACCGCGCCAGGCAATTGAACGTATCTGGCTGAAATCGAACTCAACGCACGCGTACCCGGTCGTAAAAAACGCCTGCCTGGCAGGTGACTCGTCAATTGGCTTGAAACTCGCATCCAGCGTTTAAGGAATGGATAAGGCTGGCGAAGCCGGCGCCCGCCCCAGGACAAATATTGTGATGCTGACCCCGCAAAGCACGCCGAGTTGCCGCCATGGTAAACGGCGGGTTAGCCGCGAGGCCTGTGCCAAAACGAGCCGAAACTTGACACGACTAATCTCTGTCGGTAATAAAATCGAGTAATTACAATATGATATATGGTTATCGTAAAGTTAATGTGGTCGATGAGATTCGAGACAAGTCCGTTTCAAAACCAATTCCTTTCGAATTTGCCTAAAATTTGAGGAAAATTCGCGGCTTCGATGCAAGCCGTCCTTTGCGTGACCGTGCCACTATCGTGCCCATAAAAGAGGTCATGCCGATGGATGCATGATCCGTCACGGATGGATGCATCGTCCATCGCGGATGAGAGGCAAGTAAGATGGGCTTTCTGATCAGGATGGCTTTCTGGTTTTCGCTGGTGCTGCTGGCGCTGCCGCTCGGCGTCGGCCCGGGTGAAGACGGCCAGCAGAGCGTCGGACCGATCCAGGCGCTGTTTGCGGCGCGCGAGGCGGTCGGCGACATTGCCGGGCTGTGCGAACGCAAGCCCGATGTCTGCGAAACCGGCAAATCGGCCATGTACACCATCACCGTCCGCGCCAAGGAAACGGCCAAGATCGCCGCGGCCATGATCGACGACCAGCAACAACCCGGGCAGGCAGGCGCGCCCGAGACGAAGGTCGCGGATGGTTCCGTCACGACCACCGGCAGCGTCGCCGAGGACATCGTGCTGCCCGCCAAGGTCAACATTCCGGTGATGCTGACCGCCAAGAACTGAATTCTTTCCAGCCGTTCGCTCGGTTGATTGGTTTTGGCGCAATTCCGGGCGGAGGGCTACGGCGAAGTCGCCGAGCCTAACCGCTAGCACTTTTCCTGGAATTGCTCTCTCTTTGGTTTCGGCGCAGTTCCGGACAGAGGGCTACGGCGAAGTCGCCGAGCCTAACCGCTACGCACTTTTCCTGGAATTGCTCTCTCTTTGGTTTCGGCGCAATTCCGGACGGAAAACCGCTACGCACTTTTCCTGGAATTGCTCTAACGCCGCGGGCCCGTCCGACCTCTCGACGCCCGCGGCGTCTTTCTTTTTCCGTGACGCGGCCGGGCCGGGTCACTATATGCGGGGCAATGGCCACCCCGATCCAGACCATCCGCGACGACTTTTCCCTGCTCGACGAGTGGGAGGACCGCTATCGCTATGTGATCGAGCTCGGCGAGGGCCTGCCGGCCTTTCCCGAGGCGGAGCGCACGGCCGCGAACAAGGTGCCTGGCTGTGTGAGCCAGGTGTGGCTCACCACCGAGCAAGGAGCGGGCGCCGATCCGGTGATCAGCTTCCAGGGCGATTCGGATGCCCATATCGTGCGCGGCCTCGTCGCCATCATGCTGGCGCTGTTTTCGGGCAGGCATGCAAGCGAAATCCAGAACACGGACGCCGAAGCGACCCTGAAGGAACTCGGCCTCGACGAGCATCTGTCGCCGCAGCGCGCCAACGGTCTGCGTTCGATGGTCAAGCGCATCAAGCGCGACGCCGAAGCAGCGCTCAAGCAGACGGCCTGATCCGGCCGATATCGCTCCCATCAAGAAAGCAAAACGGCGCCGCAAGGGCGCCGTCGAACTGCTTGACGAGATGAGACCAATCAACGGCCCTTGCGCTTGCGGCCCAGACCCATCTTCTTGGCGAGCTGCGAGCGGGCGGCCGCGTAATTGGGGGCGACCATCGGATAGTTGGCATCCAGGCCCCACTTCTCACGGTACTCTTCCGGCGTGAGATTGTAGTGGGTCATCAGGTGCCGCTTCAGCGACTTGAACTTCTTGCCGTCCTCGAGACAGACGATGTAGTCGTCATGGACGGAGCGCTTCGGGTTCACAGCCGGCTTCTGCTTCTCGCCCGACGGCTGCTCCGGCGAGCCACCGACGCGACCCAACGCGGCATGGACGTCGGCGATAAGGTTCGGCAGTTCCCCAACCGGCACCGGGTTGTTGCTGACATAGGCGGCGACGACATCGGCGGTCAGCTCGATCAGCGCATCACCGTTTTTCGAAGGTGTTTCGACGATTTCCATAGTGCTAAGGCCCCAACGAGAGTTTGTTTCTAAAACTGCGCCCTTTTTGTGGGATCGGGCATCGCGCGAATTTCGTGCAGGAAAGCCTGCGATTCGCATCGCCTTATCTTAATGACGCCGCGTTGCAAGTAAGTCAATTCGCATATTGACTTATATTCACCGATATTCATCAAATATTGCTGATTCAGCTTCAAAAATTCGTGCGCCGTGTAACTTCGTGAGATTTTTCTGGTCAGACCAGCATGCCGTGACGTCACGTCATCCGTGTGTTAGACATCCGATCGCCGCTCGACACGGCGTTCAATGCTTGGCCAATGCTTGGATGCCTGTCGCGCCGGCGCGACAAATCCTGCGGGGCAACAAAGCGCAAGGGCGCCGCCCTGCCGATCCGGAACCCTGGGTGAACGATACCCCCTAGTGAGGCGCGATATATTTGCCGTAGACCCAACCGGTGACGAAATGGCCATTTTGCGCCGGGTCGTGCCATATCTCGCACCAGCGATAGCGGATCGCCTGGCGCTGCTTCCATTGCGGCTGGCGGGCGATATCGAGCAGGTTCGCGCCGCCGGTGCAGCGGCCGGTCATCTGCCGTTCGGATAGGCGGCCTGTTTTTGCGATGCGTTGGACGGATACTTTCGTGCATTGAGCGTGTCGCCGAACGGCACGCCCGCCACTTGCCAGGCGGCAAAGACGGTTGCATGAGACTGACTGGAAAAAGCCAGACCTGCCGCGAGGACGGCGACAGACATTGCGGTAGAAACACAGGATTTCATCTTTCCCCCTTCGACTTAGCTTCTATAGACCACCTTGAACCGCGCACCTTGAACCGCCGCTGAGCGGCGTGTTCATTCGTCATTCAAGCAAATTCCGCAGCGAGACGTAATGACCAGAGCTTCCGCATTGACTTCCGCCTTCCCGGCCGCCAACCCGCCGACGCCCGAGAAACACCCGGTTTCCGACACGCATCACGGCATCACCCGCGGCGACGACTATGCCTGGATGCGGGCCGACAACTGGCAGGCCGTTTTCCGGGATCCTTCCCTCCTCGACGGCCGCATCCGCGCCCATCTCGATGCCGAGAACGCCTATCAGGCGGCGCTGATGGCCGGCACTGCGGACCTGCGCGGCAAGCTGTTTGCCGAGATGAAAGGGCGCATCAAGGAGGATGACTCGACGGTGCCCATGAAGGACGGGCCTTATGCTTATGGCTCTTCCTTCCGGCTGGGCGGCGAGCAGCCGCGCTATTTCCGCACGCCGTGCGGCGGCGGCGCCGAGGAGATCCTGCTCGACGGCGATAAGGAAGCTGAGGGCAAGGCCTATTTCAGGCTCGGCGGCGTCGACCATTCGGCCGACCATGGGAAGCTGCTGTGGGCCTTCGACGACAAGGGTTCGGAGTTCTTCACGCTGCGCGTGCGCGACCTTGCGAGCGGCAAAGAACTTGCCGACCAGATCCCGGATACGGGCGGCGGCGGGGTGTGGAATGCCGGCGATGGCGGCTTCTTCTACACCCGTCTCGACGACAATCATCGCCCGTCAAAAGTGTTCTTCCACGCGCTCGGCGACAAATCGGAGAATGACCGGCTGATCTACGAAGAGACCGATCCAGGCTTCTTCATGGATGTCGGCGGCACGCGCGCCAATGACTGGATCATGATCGGCATCAACGACCATGAGACTTCGGAATACCACCTGCTGCCCGCCAATGATCCAGCGGCCGAGCCCAAGCTGGTGGCGGTGCGCGAGACCGGCCTGCAATACGACCTGGAAGAGGGCGGCGACGTCTTCTTCATCCTCACCAATGCCGACGGCGCCAAGGACTTCAAGATCATGACCGCGCCGGTCGACAATCCGGTGCGCGCCAACTGGCAGGAACTGGTGCCACACGAGCCCGGCCGGCTGATTCTCTCGGTGCTCGGCTTCAAGCATCATATGGTCAGGCTCGAGCGCAAGGACGGACTGCCGCGCATCGTGGTGCGGGAGCGCGCCAGCGGCGAGGAGCATTTCATCTCCTTCGACGAGGAAGCTTTCTCGCTCGGCCTCTCCGGCTCCTACGAATACGACACGGAGACGATGCGCTTCACCTATTCGTCGATGACCACGCCGGCGCAGGTGTTCGACTACAATATGCGCAGCCGCGAGCGCGTGCTCTTGAAGACGCAGCAAGTGCCCTCCGGCCACGATCCAGAGCACTATGTCACACGCCGGCTGATGGCGCCCGCCGCCGATGGCGAGTTGGTGCCGATCTCGCTGCTCTACCATCGCGACACGCCGCTCGACGGTTCGGCGCCCTGCCTGCTTTACGGCTACGGCTCCTACGGCATCACCGTTCCTTCGGCCTTCAACACCAACTGCCTGTCGCTGGTCGACCGCGGCTTCGTCTATGCCATCGCGCATGTGCGCGGCGGCAAGGACAAGGGCTATGGCTGGTACGATGACGGCAAGCGGGCGAAGAAGATGAACACCTTCACCGATTTCATCGCCTGCGGCCGCCATCTCGTCGCCGAGCGTTACACAAAGCACGACCGCATCGTCGCCCAGGGCGGCTCCGCCGGCGGCATGCTGATGGGGGCGATCGCCAACATGGCGCCGGAGGATTTCGGCGGCATCGTCGCCGAGGTGCCGTTCGTCGACGTCCTCACCACCATGCTCGACGCCAGCCTGCCGCTGACGCCGCCGGAATGGCCGGAATGGGGCAACCCGATCGCCTCCGCCGCCGACTACGCTACGATCGCGGCCTATTCGCCCTACGACAATGTGGCGGCGCACGACTACCCGCCGATCCTGGCGCTGGCGGGCCTGACCGATCCGCGCGTCACCTATTGGGAGCCGGCGAAATGGGTGGCGCGGCTGCGCGACCGCAAGGCAGGCGGCAACCCGGTGCTGTTCAAGATCAACATGGAGTCCGGCCATGCCGGCGCGTCGGGCCGCTTCTCGCGGCTGGAGGAGATCGCCTACATTTACGCCTATGCCTTGAAAGTGACCGGCAAGGCCTGATTTTCCGCTCGCAATTGGTTAGGGCGCGCGTTACCCAATGCCGCCCTTTTTTGACATGGCTTCTCCCGGCCGCGACCATTCACCCGCAAGGATCCTCATGCTCCTCGTCGACACGTATCTCGACAAATCCGCCATTCAGGGCATCGGCGTCTTCGCCAGGAGCCACATCGCCAAGGGCACGCTGGTCTGGAAGCTCGACCCGAGGTTCGACCGCCGTATCCCGGTCGACACCTACGAGGCCCAGATCGGCCCGGTGAAATCCTATCTCGACCGCTATTCCTATCCGGACCGGCACGATCCGAGCTTCATCGTCTTCGAGGCTGACGACGCACGCTACATGAACCACGACGACGACCCGAACTGCGACGTCTCGTCGCCCGAGGAGACCTACGCGCTACGCGACATCGCGCCAGGCGAAGAACTGACCTGCAACTACAACCACTTCTTCGAAGGCGGCTTCGATTTTCTGGGCGATCGCCACCTGTAAAGGTTAACTCGCCGGCTTGCGCGCCGGATAGCCGTTGGGGTGCGGCGGGACGGCCTTCAGATAGGCGGCGATCGCGGCGCGGTCATCGGCCGTCAACTGCGCCATGTTGCGCTGCACATCGACCATGGCGCCGCCGACGGAATCGAAATCGGGCGTGAAGCCGGTCTCGAGGTAATTGGCGATGTCGGCCTCGGACCAGTCCTTGATGCTCTTCCCGTCGGGGGTGATGTTGGGCACGACGCCCGAGCCTTCGGCCGCCACGGCGCCTGCCAGCCACTCGCCTTTCCTGACGCCGCCGGCGAAATCGCGCGGCGTGTGGCATTCGCCGCAATGGCCGGGTCCCTCGACCAGGTAGCGGCCGGCCAGCACCTTGTCCGGCGTGCCATCGGGCAGCGCGATCACCGGTTCGGGACTGAGATAGAGCCGCTTCCACAGGCCGATGCCGCGGCGGATGGTGAAGGGGAAGGAAAGCTTGTGGTCCGGCGCCTTGCCGGCAACCGACGGCAGCGTCTTCATGAAGGCGTAGAGATCGGCGATGTCGGCCGGCTTCATGCGCGCGTAGGAGGCATAGGGAAAGGCCGGGTAGAAATGCTCGCCCGAGGGCGAGACGCCCTTCAGCATGGCGTTGGCGAAGTCCTCCTCGCTCCAGGCACCGATGCCGTCCTTCTGGTCCTGCGAGATGTTGGGCGGAACGAAGGTGCCGAACGGCGTCTTGAGTTCCAGACCGCCGACGAGTTCGAGACGGGCGTCGCCCTGGGCGCCCGGCTTGGCGTGGCAGGAGGTGCAGCCCCCCGCGTAGAAGATGCGCTTACCCTTGGCGGCGTCGCCGGGGCCGAGCTCAGCGACGGTCGCGGCGTCAAGCCTGGCCGGCGCCGACAGGACCCAGCCGGCGGCAGCCGCGGCGCCGCCAAGCACGATGACGGCGCCGACAAGCTTCTTCAGCCAGGCCATTTAGGCGATCAGCTCTTCTTGATCCGGTAGGTCTGGTGGCAGGTGCCGCAATCGCCGCCCAGCGTGTTGAGTTGCGCCTTCAGCGCGTCGACATCGGCCGGCGGGGAAGCGACCGCGGCCTTGGCATCGGCCAGGAACTTGTCCCCGGCCGCCTTGAAGCCCGCCATGTCTTCCCAGATCTTCGGCGCGGCCGTGGTGTCGCCCTTGTCGGAGCCGGCCGGGAACAGCTTGTCGGCGTCGAACTTCTCGGCATTGGCCTCCAGGGCCTGCAATGCCGTCAGCACCGCGGCGGCGTCAAAAGGCTCCTCGCCCTTGACGACCTTCGAGATCTGCCCGGCGAGCTTGCCGCGTTCCTTCATCAGGGCCTGGCGATCCTTGATCGGATCGGCATAAGCGGCCGAACCGGCGAAGGCGAGCAAAGAGATGGCGATGACAAGCTTTCTCATTCAATTGGCTCCACGGTGAAGGAAGAGGGTACGCGAGTGAGGCATTTCACCGTTCAAGGTGAAATGCTCTATCTCCTGGTTGGGGCAATTCCGGACGGAAAACCGTTCCACACTTCTCCTGGAATTGCTCTGGACGTTAACGGGCGTGGCGGTGGGATTATTCCCCGTCGTCGTGACGATTTTGCCGGATTTCTCTACCGAAAAAGAAAAGCCCCGGCGAACCGGGGCTTCTCATCAAAATCTTTTAGCCTTTGGCCTTTTCATAAAGCTCCAAGACGTGGTCCCAGTTGATCAGGCTGTCGACGAAGGCTTCGAGATATTTCGGCCGCGCGTTGCGGTAGTCGATGTAGTAGGAGTGCTCCCACACGTCGACGCCGAGGATCGGCGAGCCGCCATGGACCAGCGGGTTCTCGCCGTTCGGGGTCTTGGAGATTTCCAGCTTGCCGTTCTTGACCGAAACCCAGGCCCAGCCGGAGCCAAACTGGGTGGTGCCGGCGGCGATGAAATCCGCCTTGAACTTGTCGTAGCCGCCGAGATCGCTGTCGACCGCCTTCTGCAGCGCGCCCGGCAGCTTGTTGCCACCGCCGCCCTTCTTCATCCACTTCCAGAAATGGATGTGGTTGTAATGCTGGGCCGCGTTGTTGAAGAGCCCGGCATTCTTGCCGAAGGACTGCTTCACGGCCTCTTCGACCGACAGGTCGCCCATTCCGGCCTCGGCCGCCAGCTTGTTGCCGTTGTCGACATAGGCCTTGTGGTGCTTGTCGTGGTGATACTCCAGCGTCTCCTTCGACATGTAAGGCTGCAGGGCCTCGTAGTCGTAAGGCAAAGCGGGCAACTCAAAAGCCATGGATGGTACTCCCTCGAGGAAAAAGTCCGGTGATATTACCGAGCTAAGATAGGTCTGGAATGGGTTGGGGCAACTCCAGAATGGAGCGCCGAGCGACTTTTAGAGCAATTCCGGGAAAAGTGCGAAACGGTTTTCCGCCCGGAATTGCGCAAAAATGACGAGGAGGAGCTGTTCGCCGTTTGGGTGAAACGGTGAAACGCTCCGGCGGCTCAGGCGGCGGACGTCGAATGCGCCCATTCCCAATAGAGCTCGCGCGCCTTCTTGGCGACCGGTCCGGGCTGCAGATCGCGGTTTTCGATGCGGGTGATGGGCACCACTTTCGAGTGGTTGCCGGTCGAGAAGATCTCGTCGGCCTCAAGGAAATCGCGAACCGACAGCGTCTTTTCGGTGGCCTTGAAACCGTAGTCGCCGAGCAGGTTGATGGTGCGCGAGCGGGTGATGCCGGAGAGGAACGTGCCGTTCGGGGCCGGCGTCATCACATGGCCGTCCTTGACCAGGAAGATGTTGGAGGTTCCGGTCTCGGCGACATTGCCCAGCATATCGAGCACCAGCGCGTTGTCGAAGCCGCGGTTCTTGGCCTCCAGGATGGCGCGACCGTTGTTGGGGTAAAGGCAGCCGGCCTTGGCGTTGGTCGGCATGGTCTCGATGGTCGGGCGCCGGAACGGCGAGACGCCGACCGAAAAGCCGGATGGCGGGATCATCGGCGATTCGTAGAGGCAAAGACAGAAGCGGGTCGAGGCCGGATCGGCCGGCACGCCCATATAGCCGCCATGCTCGGCCCAATACATCGGCCTGATATAGACCGCCGTCTTGCCGTCGAATTTCTTCAGGCCATCCCAGGTCAGGCCGACGATCTCCTCGGCGGTCATGGAGGGTTTCAGGCCAAGCGCCGTCGCCGAGGCGTTGACGCGGGCGGAATGAAGCTCGAGGTCGGGCGCCACGCCCTCGAACCAGCGGCCGCCGTCGAAGACGCTGGTGCCCAGCCACATGGCGTGGCTGCGCGGCCCGAGAATGGCGACGTTGCCCTCGTACCAGTCGCCGTCCACATAGGTCCAAGTCGCGGTTTGCGCCGCCGCCGCCAGTGTCATGTTCGCCGTCCAAATGAGTGATTTCAGGCCGCCATAGGACGATGCTTTGAGGGCCGGCGTCAACCGACATGGCCAAAAATCGTTGAGGCCAGCGATACTTACAGAGCGTCGCCCGAAACGGATCGGGCAACGCCCGGTAAGTCTTTTGTTTGATGCATGTCGGTTTCCCAAACCGCGACACACTTTTGGCGACATGCATTATTTGTTTGATGCATGTCGGTTCCCAAAACCGCGACACACTTTTGGGCGACATGCATTAAAAGCGCAATCAGCGCTTGCACGGGGCGCATCCTCGCCTCAAAACTCTCGTTATGCATCATGCGGCCTATGTCTTCGACGCCTATGGCACGTTGTTCGACGTGCACGCCGCCGTGCGCCGGCATGCCGGCGAGATCGGGCCGGACGGCCAGCTTCTCTCCGAAATCTGGCGCGCCAAGCAACTCGAATATTCCTGGGTGCGGACGCTGATGGGGGGCGCTTACGCCGATTTCTGGCAATTGACCGAGCAGGCGCTCGACTTTGCGTTGCGCAAGATTCCCTCGGCCGATCCGGCGCTGCGGACGAGACTGCTCGAAGCCTATTGGCGGCTCGACTGCTATCCGGAAGTGCCCGCCGTGCTGAAGGCGCTCAAGGCCTCGGGCGCGAAGCTCGCGATCCTCTCCAACGGCTCGCCCGAAATGCTCGACGCGGCGGTCAAGTCCGCGGCGCTCGACCAGATCCTCGACGACGTGTTCTCGGTCGACCAGGTCAAACGCTTCAAGACCGACCCGTCGGTCTACGACATGGTGGTCACCGGCTGGCGGCTCTATCCGGGTGCGGTGTCGTTCCAGTCGTCGAACCGCTGGGACATCGCCGGCGCGACCAAGTTCGGTTTCCGTACGGTCTGGATCAACCGGACCAACCAGCCGGATGAATACCGCGACTTTCAGCCGGGCTTGATCCTGCCTTCGCTCGAAGGTCTCCTGGCAGGCGCCTGAGACCTCTGTTGCTGCAGCGCAACAGCTGTGGCGCGGTCACAGCTTCGCCTTTTTCTGTCCACCCTCAGGCCAGAATTGGAACCGCCTATCGCCGCCGACTGTTATGAATTGCCGTCGGCGACGTGCCCGCGGATTCATGCTTTCTTGCGAATTAAGACCTAGAAAAGGCAACCATGTCAGACGCTTCCTTCCGCCTCAGCCGCCGTGGCTTCCTCAATTTCACAGCCCTTGGCGCTGCTTCGGCCGCCGTGTCCGCGTGCACCACCACTGGTCCGGGCCCCGCTCCCATCCAGCCGCCACCGCCGGCCTATGTCGAGCCGCCCCTCGGCGATTACGAGACGATGTATGGCGCAATGTCGGACAATGGCTTCGACCTGCCGGCCATCCCGGTCAACAAGATCGATCACAAATTCTTGCGCCAGATCGTCCCCGATCCGACCGGACAGCGCCCGGGCACCATCGTCGTCGATACCACCGGCCACTTCCTCTATCTGGTGCGCGAGGGCGGCCAGGCGATCCGCTACGGCGTCGGCCTCGGCCGCGCCGGCTTCGAATGGTCGGGCGACGCCGTCGTGCAGTGGAAGCAGAAGTGGCCGAAATGGACGCCGCCGGACGAGATGGTCGCCCGCCAGCCGGAACTGACCCAATACAGCGCCAAGAATGGCGGCATGACGGGTGGCCTGAAGAACCCGCTCGGGGCGCGTGCGCTCTATCTCTTCCAGGGCAACCAGGACACGCTCTACCGCCTGCACGGCTCGCCGGAATGGTGGTCGATCGGCAAGTCGGTGTCGTCGGGATGCGTGCGTCTGATCAACCAGGACATCATCGACCTCTACGACCGCGTTCCGACCAAGACGCCGGTCATCGTGACGGCCAATGTCGGCGCGCCGGAAGAGGACTTGCCGGAACGCAAGGCCATCCCGATCGACAATGGCGTGCCGACGGGCTCCATCCTGCTCGGCCCGGTGAAGAAACTTACCAACGAGATTTTCTAAGCGGTTGGTTCGTCAGCGGTGCTCGGCCAATATGGTGGCCAGCACGGCAACGCCGCGCCGCAACGCATCCGCATCAAGCCCGGCATAACCAAGAATGAAGCCGGCCGTTTCCGGACGCGGCCCGCCCGGATCATAGAGTGGCGACACCGCATAAAGGCCGATACCGGCGGTGCGGGCCGCAGCGATGATGGCCGGTTCGCGTCCAGCATCGATACCGTTCATCCAAGCAACGACATGCAGGCCAGTCTCGGCCCCGGCGACGGTAACCCGCGACCCCAGATGTTCAGTCAAAGCCTGCAGCAGGATGTCCCTGCGCTCGGCGTTCTTCCTGCGAATGCTGCGCACGTGGCGCTCGTAGGCGCCGCTCGCCAGCAACTCGGCCAGCACGTCCTGTTCCAGCATCGGAGCATGCCGGTCGGTCAGGCGCTTGGCCTCGCCGAACGCCCGGCGCAGGCTGGCGGGCACGACGAGATAGCCGAGCCTCAAGGTCGGCGAGAGCGTCTTGGACAGCGTTCCGACATAGATGACGCTATCCGCGTCGAGCGCCTGCAGAGGCGGGATCGGGCTGATGTCGTGACGGTATTCGCCGTCATAATCGTCTTCCACAATATAGGCCCCCGTGCCGGCGGCCCAGGCCAGCAGCGAACGCCGCCGCGTCGCCGAAAGCACGCCACCGAGCGGAAACTGGTGCGAAGGCGTCACATAGGCGAGACGGGCCGGCGGCAGCGTATCCGTCCTTAGCCCATCCGCGTCGACGGCAACGGGCACGGCGACGCCTCCGGCCGCCACGAAGGCGTGGCGTGCCAATAGATAGCCGGGGTTCTCGATCACAAAGGGGTCACCGGGGTCGAGCAGGAGCCGCGCGCAGAGGTCCAACCCCTGCTGCGAGCCGTTGACGATGACGATCTGGTTTGGCGTGCAACTGATGCCGCGAGCCCGCCAGAGATAGGCCTGAAGCGCGTTGCGCAGAACGGAAGACCCCTGAGGATCACCATAGCGCAGCCGCGCGGCGCGCCGCAGGATCGCCTTGTTCGACGCGCGCCGCCAGGCCAGCACCGGGAAGTCCGCACCGGACAACTCGCCATAGCGGAAATCCGCAAGCTTGGCTGGTTGCCCTTCCGTAGGCGCAGGCAAGGCCAGCAACCGTCGTGCGAATGCCGAGAGGTTGCGTGGCGAAGCGGCTGCGATGGGCGCCTCTCCCGACGCCCTCTCCAACCCCGGAGCAACGATGGCGCGCGCACCATGCCGGATGATCAGATAGCCTTCGGCGTCGAGCTGATTGTAAGCGGCCGTCACCGTGGTTCGCGAGGCGCCCCACTCGGTCGCAAAAGCCCGCGTCGACGGCAGGCGATCGCCTGGCCGATAGGCGCCGCTGTGGATCTGCTCCTTGATCGCCGCGATGATCCGCCGCGCGACGCCGTCCTGCTCCAACTGGACCACCAAAAACCTTCAGAACTGGATGTTCCAAGCAAGCCAGACATCCGGCATCTTTTCTTGGAACGCAAGGAGTTTTGCCATGTACACACCGCCCGCCTTTCGCGACGACGATCATGAGAGCCTCACCGCCACGATCCGCGCCGCGCGGCTGGCAATCCTGGTCACCGCCACGGCCGATGGCCCGCTGGCGACGCCTCTGCCGCTTTTCCTCGATGAGAACGAGGGCGAGCACGGCGTGATCTACGGCCATGTCGCAAAGGCAAACCCGCAATGGCGCATGCCGCCACTGGGCGACGGCCTGGCGATGTTCATGGGCCCGGACGCCTATGTGACGCCGGCCTGGTATCAGACCAAGCAGGAGACCGGGAAGGTGGTGCCGACCTGGAACTATGTCGCCGTCCACGCCCATGGGCCGATCGAGTTCTTCGAGGATGCCGCCAGGCTGCTCGAGGTGGTGACCCGCCTGACCAACCTGCATGAGGGCGAGCGCGCAGCACCCTGGGCCGTGTCGGACGCACCGGCGGATTTCATCCAGTCGCAGCTGAAGGGCATTGTCGGCCTGCGCATGCCGATTACGAAGCTCGAAGGCAAGCGCAAGATGAGCCAGAACCGCAACGCGGCCGATCGCGCCGGCGTCGTGTCCAGCCTGTCATCGAGCGAGCGGCCGTCCGACCGCGAGGTCGCTCCGCTCATTCCAGTGTGAAGACTGGCCGGTGTGAAGACCGGCCGGTGTGAAGACTGGCCGGTCTGAAGACTGGCCGGAGTGAACCCGGCCCTGCACTTTCAAGAGAGTCCATCATGCCGGATTTGACCCAGTTCGCCTTGTACTTCGCCGCGGCATTCCTGCTTGCCATTACACCGGGGCCGGGCATCTTCTATGTCGCCGCACGCACGCTGGCTGGAGGACGCGCGGAAGGCATTGCCTCGAGTTTCGGGACGGGCCTCGGCGGCATGGTCCACGTGCTTGCCGGCAGCCTGGGTGTTTCAGCTATCGTGCTCGCCAGCGCGGAGCTGTTCACGGCGCTAAAGCTGATCGGCGCCCTCTACCTCGTCTGGCTGGGCTTCCGCACCTTCCAGTCCGCGCGCAACGAGGCAAAGACGATGCTGGAAGGCGAGACGCTATCGCCTGCCGTCGGCACTGGCCGAGCGTTTCGCGAAGGCGTGCTGGTCGAGGCCTTGAACCCAAAGACCGCCGCCTTCTTCCTGGCCTTCATTCCGCAATTCGTGAACCTGGGCGCCGGCCACGTCGCCCTGCAATTCATGGTCGCCCTGCAATTCATGGTCCTTGGCTTCATATCGGTGACGCTCAACACTGTGGCCGATGTCGTGGTCGCTTTTGCGGCGAGCCGCATCCGGCAAGGCGCGGCCGGGCGCGCCAGCACAATACGCCGGCTGCGGGAGGCCTCCGGCTGCGCTATGATCGCGCTCGGCTTGGGCCTGGCCATAGCCAAGCGCCCCGCCCTTTGATTGCCCGGCGACGTTCAGCGGACGGTCGACGAGGCCTCGACGATCGCGTCGATGGCCACGACGTCGCATCTGTTGCACAACGCATGCCTATGCGACAGATGAAGCAGCCATTCGGGCCGAAAGGAATTCCATGCAACCGGTTGCCAGCCGCCCCGATCCGGTCGCGATTGCCGTGGCGCCAAATGGCGGCCGGCGCACGAAGGCCGATCATCCCGCCTTGCCGATCACACCGGATGAGTTGGCGCATGTGGCCGCGGCTTCGCTCGACTCGGGCGCCGCCATGATCCATGTCCATGTCCGCGACCGCGACGGACATCACCTGCTCGACGCCGAAGCCTACCGGACCGTAACCGCGGCGATCAGGGCCAGTGTCGACGAACGGCTCGTCGTCCAGATCACCAGCGAGGCACTGGGCATCTATCGGCCCGAACAGCAGATGCGGGTGGTGCTGGAAGCGCGGCCCGAGGCGGTTTCACTGGCCCTGCGCGAGTTGTTGCCCGACCAAACTTACGAAGCGGGTTTCGCCGCATTCCTTGAAACGCTGCGCAGGGAAAAGATCACACCGCAGGTCATCCTCTACACTCCCGAGGAGGCAACCTATCTCGCGATGCTCGCGGGCCGCGGCCTGATCCCCTTCGACAATCTGCCGGTTCTCTATGTGCTCGGCCGCTACGCGGTTGGACAGACGTCCCGCCCGGCCGACCTGCTGCCTTTCTTGGCCCCGGGCACTGCCGCTGCAAGCCATTGGATGGTCTGCGCCTTCGGCAACCAGGAGACGGCGTGCGTGACGGCAGCCGCGCTGCTTGGCGGGAACGCGCGCGTCGGGTTCGAGAACAATCTTTTCCTGCCCGATGGAACACCGGCTTCGGGAAATCAGGACCTCGTCGCGGCCACCAAGCGATCAGTCGAAGCCTGCGGGCTCACACTCGCCAATGCGGACACGCTTAGAGGCCAGTGGGACGCCGCCTGAAGGGCGCGCGAGCGGTTGATCGCCAAAATGGACATCGAGATCGGCTGATCGCACTTCAACGCTAGAGATCCACCGCGGCCTTGAAAGCGGCAAGCTCCTCGTCGGCGATCGGCACGACGTGCTGCGGCTCGGGATAGGCGCCGGTGCGCACGTCGGCGATGAACTCGCGATAGGCGGCGATGCGCTCGCGCTGCAGCCGCTCGAATTCGGCGGCGAAGTTGCGATAGGTCTTGGCGTGGCGCGGCTTGTGCCCGGCGGTGTGGCCAAGCACGTCCTCACTGAAAAGATATTGCGCGTCGGCATGGGGGCCGGCGCCCATGCCGAGCATGATCATCGGCGTGTTCCTGGTGATCAGTTCGGCGATGCGGTCCGGCACCACTTCCAATTCGGCGCCGAAGCAGCCGATGGCTTCGAGGCGTTTCACGTGGTCCCGCACCCAGCGCGCACTCTCGGCCGTCCTGCCGACGGCCTTGAAGCCGCCGGTCCAGGTGCATTGCGAGGGGATGAGGCCGACATGGGCGATGATCGGCACGGCGTTGTCGCAGAGCGTTTTCTGGATATCGAGCGAGGCGGCGCAGTAGAAGCAGTCGCCGCCCATGCGCGTAAAGTGATAGGCGGCGCCGAGATAGTCATGCGCCGAGACCAGGTCGCCGGCAGGCCCATAGGGAAGCCCGACCTGGACGAAGCAGCGGCCCGCGGCCTCGCGCATCTCAGGCGAGAAGAAGCGTCCTTCGATCGACAGCATGTCGACGCCGGCAGCGTTCGCCGCCGCCGCCTCTTCGAGCGAGGTGACGTAGAGCATCGAAATCTTTTGTCCGCGCGCCTTCATGGCGCGGATGTCGGCGACGGTCGGCCGGTTGTTCTTGGTGACCATTTTCGTTCCCTCAGATGGTGAAAGCGTTGCGGAAGGCCTCGAGCGCCGCTTCGGGATCGCCGGAAGCGAACGCTTCCATGCCGACCGGCCCGCGATAGCCCATATCCTTCAGCGCGCCGGCGATGCCGCGATAGTTGATCTCGCCGGTGCCGGGCTCCATGCGCCCCGGCACGTCCGCCACCTGGACCTCGCCGATCCATGGCAGGCAGGCGCGGCAGAGCTCGATCAAATTCCCCTCGCCGATCTGTGCGTGATAGAGGTCGAGGTTGAGGCGCAGGCCCGGCCGGTTGACGCTCGACACCAGCGCCAGCGTGTCCTCGGCGCGCGCGAAGGGCACGCCGGGATGATCGACCGGCAGATTGAGGTTCTCGAGCGTGAAGGTAACGCCTTCCGCTTCGGCAAGATCGGCGACGCGGTTGAGCGTGTCGCGCGCCTTGAGCCACATCGCGCCGGTGACCGTCTCGCGCGGGCTGACCGGCAGACCACCTTCGCCCAGTCCAGTGCCATGCAGGTTGAGGCGTGCCACGCCAAGGCGCTTGCCGACGGCGGCCGTCTCCTTGGCTGTCTTCAGGAGTTCTTCCGCGCCTTCATCGTCGGCGAGCCGGCCGCGCAGATAGCCGTTCATGATCGAGAAGGTGGCGCCGGATTTTTCCAGCATGGCGAGATCATGCTCCGGCCAGTTCCACAGCCCGATCTGGAAGCCCAGTTCGGTCAACCGCCTGACGCGGAATTCCATCGGCCGGTCGCGCCACAGCATTTCGGCGCAGGCGGCGAGGATAAAGGTGTCGGACATGTCAAATCTCGATGTGCACGCGGCCGTTCTCGACCTTGGTCTTGTATGTCTTGAGGTTCTCGCAGGCCGGCGGCGTTTCGACTTCGCCGGTGGTGAAGTCGAAAACGGACGCGTGCTTGGGACACTCCACCGTATTGCCCATGACAAGACCGTCGGCAAGGTGGATCGCCTCGTGTGTGCATAATCCGTCCGTACAGTAGTATTCGTCCGCATCGTTACGGAAGATCGCGAAGGTGCGGCCGCCATTCTCGAAACGCTTGGCTTCCTCGGCTTCGATTTCGTCAGCGGCACAAGCGTCGACCCAGGGCATATACGTCTCCTCAGATATCTTGCGGTTTGAAGTCTGCGGGAGCCGACGGCATCACGCCCTGGAGCAGCGCGACCGACTTTTCGAGCCCCTCCAGCGAATTCAGAAGCACGTCCTCGTGCTCGATGGAGAGCCAGCCATCATAGCCGGCCATCTTCAGCCGATAGCAGAACTGCCGCCACCACTCCTCGCCATGACCGAAGCCGAGCGTGATATAGCTCCAGGAGCGGGCCGGGATGTCCATCAGGCTGCCATTCTCGAGCAGCGAGGTCGTTGCCTGAACGGGCCGGTTCAGCATCGTATCCTTGGCATGCACGTGATAGATGGCCTCGCCCAGCGTTTCGGCGGCGGCGAGTGGATCGGCGCCCATCCAGAACAGGTGCGAGGGGTCGAGATTGGCGCCCACGATAGGTCCGACCGCTTGTCGCAACTTCAGCAGTGAGGGCACGTTGTAGACGCACTGATTGCCGTGCAGCTCGAGCGCGATGCGCTCGACCTCGTTTGCCTTTGCCAGCGCAGCGATCTCGGTCCAGAACGGGATCAGCTTTTCTTCCCATTGATATTTGAGGATGATCTGCGTTTCCGGCGGCCAGGACGAGACAACCCAGTTCGGCATGCTGTCGCCGGCGCTGCCGGCAGGGAGGCCGCTCATGGTGCAGACGGTGCGGATGCCCATCTCGCCGGCGACGCGGATCGTATCTTTCAACGCCTCGCCCTGGGCCGGATCGGTCGGATGCAGCGGATTGCCATTCGCATTCAGGCTGATGATCTCCAGCCCGCGTTCCTCGAACGCTCCCATAAAGCGTCTCTGTGCTTCCCTGTTGCCCAGCATCGATGCGAGACGGAAATGGGGGGCGGTCGACCAGCCGCACGTGTTCACCTCGATACCGGATACGCCCATGCGCTGGGCATGATTGAGCACCGCCTCGAACGGCAGGTTGCCGAGACTGTCTGAAACGAAACCCAGCTTCACGCGTAGAACTCCGGCTTTGCAATCATCTGGACGGGCGTTCGACGGCCTTCCTTCAGCGCCACCACGCCAGCTTCAGCAACGACGGCAGCGCAATAGCCGTCCCAGCAATCCGACGCTGTCACGGGAAAATCGCCAGTCATGGCGAAGCGCAGGAAGTCTCGGTTCTGGCGGCGGTAGGCATCGTAGTAACGGGTCCGCCAGTCGGCGTCGTAGCTGGTGCTTTGGGTAAGCGCGGACTCAGTGCGGGTAAAGGCAACATTGTTGGTCGCCAGGGCGCCCCGTTCGCCGACCAGTTCGGCACGCACGTCATAGCCATAGGCGGCGTTGTTGTTGATCTCGATGTTGACCAACTGGCCATCCACGGTTTCCAACACCATGACGACAGGCGCAACACGCGCGTCCGAGCGTCTCGGCTGGAATGCGGAGATGGCGGTGTATTCAGTGCCGAGCACATAACGCACGACGTCGAATTCGTGCGGGGCGGAATTGGTGATGGCCATCGCGCCGGTGAAATCGGCGGCCGGCGTTTCGACGTTGCGGTGGAAATTGTGCATCATCAACGCCCGGCCGAGACGGCCGTCTTCCAGCGCCCGCTTCATCTCCTGGTAGGAGCGGTCGTACCGGCGCATGAAGCCGAGCTGGACGAATTTCGCCCCGGCTTTCTGTTCGGCTGCCATCACCGCAATGCAGTCAGCCGGGGCTTGTGACAGGGGCTTTTCGCACAGTACCCGCTTGCCGGCGCCAATGCAGGCCATCGACAGCGGCGCGTGCGTGAAATCGGGGCTGGCGATGATAACGGCGTCCACATCCTGCCGCGCGATGGCGCCCTCGGGATCGGTGGCAACGTCGTTGGCGCCGCATGCATCAGCGACGAAACGAGCGCGCTGCTCATCCATGTCGCAAACCAATTGGAGGGTTGCGCCGGGCAGTTCCTCGGCGACTATCCTGGCATGATCCGCGCCCATGAGGCCGGCGCCGATCACTGCAATGCGAATTGTCATTTCTGTCCTGTTTTTGCTTTCGGGTTTACGGGATCGCGGTGAGCGGCGAGATGAAGCCGCGCCGGACTGGATAACCTCCCAAGGAAAGTCTAGTGAGCGGCTGGGATCAGGGACGGCGGATGGCCCGCATGGGTTTCCATGTAGCCTTCGACCTGGGCTTCGAGGTCGGCCATGGTCTCGCCGCCGGCCATCAGATCCGTAATCTCCTCGCGTGACTTTTCGCCCTTGCGGAAATCGGCGGCGATGGCGCCGCGGATCAGTACCGCGAAATGGTCGCCGACGGTCATGGCGTGCATGACCTGGTGGGTGATGAAGACCACCGCCAGGCCACGCTTCTTGGCCTCGTTGACGATACGCAGCACATGCGAGGCCTGCTTGACGCCGAGTGCCGCGGTCGGCTCATCCAGGATCAGCACGCGCGCTCCAAAATGCACGGCGCGGGCAATGGCGAGCGACTGGCGCTCGCCGCCCGACAGGCCGCCCACCAGGCGGTCGCCGTCGTCGATACGGGTGATGCCAAAATCCCGGACCGCTTTCACCGCTATCTCGTTGGCGCGCTTGCGGTCGTAGATCCTGAACGGCCCCCAACCTTTGGTCGGCTCGACGCCGACGAAGAAAGACCGCCCGATGCTCATCAGCGGAAACGTGCCGCCGAACTGATGCACGGTGGCAATTCCGCGCCCCTGCGCATCGCTTGGTCCGGTGAACGTAACCGGCTGACCATCCATCAATATCTGGCCGCTGGTTGGCTTGTGGACCCCGGCCAGGGTCTTGATGAGCGTGGACTTGCCGGCGCCGTTGTCGCCGAGCAGGCAAAGCACTTCGCCGGCGCGCACTCTGAGCGAAATATCGTGCAAGACGTCGATCGGTCCAAAGGATTTGTTGACGTTTCTCAGTTCGAGAATGGCAGGTTTGTCGTTCATGGCGTCATCTCTTCATCTGCAATTCGACTGCGCCAGGGTGGCATTCACCGAAGCGGGAAGTGATCTCAAACTCATCTCTCATGGGTTGGCTGGCTCCCGCGGCAGGCTTCGCTTGCGCCGCGGTCTGAAGTACAGCGCCAGGTCGCGGAACGACTGGTTCATCAGCACGGCCAGCAGGAGCATCACGCCGATGATCAGGTTCGACCAGTTTCGGTCGATCTGGGTGAAGTAGATGCCTTGGCTCACAATCGCGAATGTGATCGTGCCGACGAAGATGCCGAGCACCGACCCGAAACCGCCGGTCAGCAGCACACCGCCCACCACCACGGACACGATCGCGTTGAAGATGAAGCTCATGCCGCCGGAGACCTGGGCGGAGTTGAACAGGATCGCCTGGCAGATGCCAACGAATGTGGCGCTGACCGCGGACAACACAAACAGCGCAATGGTCATCCGGTTCGTCGGAATGCCGGCATTGCGGGCGCTGACCTTGTCGCCGCCCATTGCAAAAAGCCAATTGCCATAGCGGGTCTTGTGCAGAACGAAACCCATGATGGCGACGAACGCAACCCACCAGACGATGATCACCTGGTGACTGCCGCCGATCAACTGGCCGAACAGGAATTTGGCCCAGTCCGGCGCAGTGAGCGCAACGCTGGCGTTGCCGGTCAGAAGCACAGACCCGCTGAGCACCACCCCTTGCATGGCGACCAGCGTGGCCAGGGTAATGATAAGCGAGGGCACGGAGGTGCGGATCGTCAGCAGGCCGTTGATCAGGCCAACCGCCAAGCCGACCGCCAGCGCGCCGGCGATCCCTACCGTTATGGGCAGTCCGTAGTAGCCGGTCAGGATGGCCGTGGTCATCGAACCGGCGGGGATCATGGCGCCGATGGAAATGTCGAGTTCGCCCGCGATCATCAGCAGGCCGACGGGAATGGCGACGATGCCGAGATTGGCCGCGAAATTGACCCAACTCGCCGCGCCAACCAGTGTGCCCAGATTGGCGCCGCCGAACAGAACGAAGAACAGCACCACGCCAATGAGGCTGAGGACCGATCCGGCTTCGGGACGGCGCAGTGATGATTTGATTGCGTCCATCATGACTGTCCTCCCTTCTTCGACGAATAGCTGAGCGCCAACTGCCGGAACGTGTCGTTGGTCAACACCGCAATCAGGAGAAGCGCACCGATGATGACGCTGCCGGCATTGGGATCGAGACTGGTGAAATAGATGCCCTGGTTCACGATCGAGAAGGTGAGCGTGCCGAACACGATGCCGACGATCGAGCCGAAACCGCCCGTGAGCAAGACGCCGCCGATGACCACGCACATGATGGAATTGAAGATGAAGGACTGGCCGGCCAGAACCTGCGCGCTTTGGTAGACCATCACCTCGCTGACCCCGACGAAAGCGGCGCTGAAGCCGGACAGCATGAAGAGGCCGATGGTCAGGCGCTTGGTTGGGATGCCGACGTTGCGCGCACTCTCCTTGTCGCCGCCGAGCGCATAGATCCAATTGCCCATCGGCGAGATGTGCAACAGCCAGAACAGGCCAACCACGAACACGACCCACCACAGGATCGTGACCTGGAACATGCCGCCGAGATAGTCACCCAAGATTTGCTTGGTAAGCGGGTCCGGGACGAGCGAGACGCCGGTGCTGCCGGCGATCTTGACGGTGAGGCCCAGCGTCAGACCCATCGTGCCGAACATGGTGCCGATGGTGATGATAAGCGACGGGATGGTTGTCCTCGTCACAAACAGGCCGTTGACGAGGCCGACGGCGAGGCCGAAGCCGAGCGCTGCCGTTATGCCAAGCCAATCGGGCAGCCCGTAGTGACCCGAGACGATGGCAGCGGTGAGCGACGCCGCGGGGATCACCGCGCCGACCGAGATGTCCAGTTCCCCGGCGATCATCAGCAACCCTATCGGCAGCGCAATGATCCCGATCTCTGAAGCGATGTTCAGCCAGCTTGCCGCACCGGCTGCCGACATGAAACTGCTGCCGCCGAATAGGCCGAAGAAAAGCAGGACTGCGACCATGCCAAGGAACGAGCCCGACTCCGGTCGACGGGCCAACCGGCCGAGCGCCAGTCCGGACTGCGAGCGTTCGAGCGCAGGCGTTGATGTGGATGCGACGGGATGTGCCATTAGGGTAATCCGCGAGCACGCGGCTGGCCGTAATGTGCCACCGCAGAGAAAGGGAAAAAGGGCCGCCCGCCGCAAAACGCGGGCGGCCCAGGCGGGAGGATTATCGTGTCCCTGCTTTCACGCCAGCGATGGTGGCGTCGACGTTCGTCTTGTCGATGATGCCTGGTCCCGTAAGGATCTCGCGGGTGGGCACCGACAGGCCGTAATTGACGTGACCATTGAGGATCGCCACGGCGAGATATCCCTGCAGGTAACCCTGCTGGTCGATGGCGCAGTCCTGCTGGCCACCCTTGATGTTGTTCAGGATGGTCTCGTCAAAATTCATGCCGCACAGGTGCACCTTTCCGACCTTCCCGGCCTGGGTGATGCCGTTCATGGCCGAGTTGGCGTCGACATTGCCGATGGTGAAGACAGCGTTCACGTCCTGGTGCTGCAACAGATAGGCCTTCACCGCCTGGGCTACGGCGGTTGCCGAGCCGAAGGATGTGGCGGGCAATGGCAGCACGTCGGCTTCGCCACCACCGTTCTTCATACCCTCCTTGAAGCCACCGCAAAACGCCTCGATGTTGGCGGCGCCTGGCAGCGTGTTGATGCAGACACCCTTCTTGTTGCCGGCCTTGGTAAGGTACTCGCCGGCCGCAACGCCGCCCTTGTAATCATCGGAGCCGACATAGTTCATGGCGCCGAGACGATCGGCCGCTTTCAGCCCGCCGGCATTGTAGATAAGCAGCGGAATGCCAGCATCCCTAACCGCCTTGAACGCAGGATCCATCGCTTCCGGCACCCAGTCCGGGCCGACGATGGCATCGGCCTTCTGGTCGATGGCCTGACGGATCAGCTCTGCGGCGTCCACACCCAGATTGTCGTAGTTCTGCGGCCCGAGCCAGGTGACCTTGCCGCCTTGAGCCTCGACGACCTTGCCGGCGTCTTCGGCACCGCGCTTGACGATCGACCAGAACGGATCGTCCGGCTTGCCGCCGACGACGAAGATGTTGGCGGCGAGCGTCGCGCCGGTGCTGAACCCGATCAGCATCGCCGTCGAGACGAGTGTCTTGAAAAGCTTCATGGTATTCCTCCCAGATTACCCCATAGGGTTTCAACAAAAGTCTTCCTGTTCCGGGCCCACTCCTCACGGACCCAGCCGAAACGGCGCCTGGTTCGTTATTCCGCAGGCATTCCGGATGCCGGATCGCCGCGGCCTTCCTGCCGGCTCCGCACCTTTTCCTTTTTCTTGCGGAAGCGGGCCTTCATGACCTCGTCGGCTTCCTTGCTGCCGTCGTGCCAGGTGCCGAACAGCTTATCGAGTGGCACCAGCCCGTCGCCGCCGTAATTCACCTCGAAGTACTTGTGGTGCAGGTAGTGCACGTAAGAGTGGCTATCGAGATTGACCTTGTCGGTGATCTCGAAGGTCTCAAAGCCGAGATGGCCGTTGACGGCGCCGAAACCGGCTCCATGCAGCGTGAAATAGGCGCAGACCGGGTTGGACGGGATCAACAGGTGCACCCAGGCTTCGGCATGATAGAGGAAGCCCTCGACCGGATGCATCGACAGCGACGACCACGGGCTCGGATTGATCGAATTGTGGTGGACCGAGTGCACCCATTTGTAGAGCGGCGGCCAATGGATCGCCCGGTGCAGGAAGAAGAAATAGACCTCATGCAAGGCAGGCGCGATAAGCACCAGGAACGAGAGGTAAAGCCAGTTCGTCGTCCAGGGCAGCCAGACAGCCCAGCTGTTCGCGTAGCCCCACAGCATCACGATCTCGACCACCGTCCACAGCGGTATGGTGACGAAAAACGAGCGGGTGAAATTGTCGACGTTCTGGCTTTGAAACCAGAACACGTCGGACGGCGCGTCCGAGGGAAACTTTGGATTGTACTTGAAGCGGTTCTGTTGCTTGCGCTGGACGTAGTAGCGCAGCTCGAAGAAGCCGTAGAAAAGAAAAATCCCGGCGGCGTTGAGGCCGTACAGCCAAAGGTAGTTGAGCAGCGAGAGGCTCGCGAGACTCTGCCAGCTCGGGATCAGCAGGTTGACCCAAATGAGCGACGTGGCGAGGTGGAAGGTGTTCCACGGCCAGAAGAATTCTGGAATCCAGGCTACCACCTTCTTCACATTGAACGGACGGTGCCAGATCGGTGCCGGCTCGGCACGGCGATGTGGTGCCCAGTTACCGCGCCTGTCGCGCGTTCCATACTGAAGATCATCCATCGTGACAGCGCCTCCGTGCCCGGATCGGTCTGGGTCTGTGGGCTCTCGACATCCGATCGAGGCCTCACTCGGCGCAATTCATATCGGAGGGTTGATATTCGGAGAAGGCAGAAATAATATCAAAATTGCATTTGTATCATTTAGTTTCAATCATGATGATACAGAGAAGGGTGAGCGTTCATGAAGCGGCCGACAATCCACGATCTTGCTACCGCGGCAGGCGTGTCGGTGGCGACGGTGAACAGAATTCTTGGCGGCACCGTTGCCGTGCGGCCGAAAACAGTCCAGCGCGTGCAAAGCGCCGCGGAAGAAATTGGCTTTTACGGCATCGGCGCGATCGATGACCGGGCGCGAAAAATCTCGCCGCATTACCGGCTGGGTTTCCTGCTCCAGCAGTCGACCCGCGACCTCTACCAACTGTTCGGGAAGAAGATCGTGACCGCCTGCCGCGAGCGGCGGGACGAGGTCATCGACCCTGTCGTCGACTTCGTGGATATTTTGACGCCGGAGACGATATCGAGCCGGCTCATCGCGCTTGGCGATGCATGCGACGCTGTGGCGGTGGTCGCGGCGGATCACCCGATCATTGGCCAGGCCATCCGTTCCCTGAAGGAGATGGGTAAGCCGGTTGTCTCCTACATCACAGATCAATCCGCACCGGAAAGGGCGGCCTATGTAGGCACCGACAACTGGAAGCTGGGGCGCACCGCAGCATTCCTGATCACGCAAACGACGCAAGGGGCTGGTCGAATCGCTGTTTTCATCGGCAATCATCGCTACCAATGCCAGGATGTCTCGGACGCCAGCTTCCGCTCCTATCTGCGCGAGCACGCGCCTCGGCTCACAGTGGAGGAGAGCCGCCCCACTCACGAGGAATCGAGCGAGGCCTACCGCATGGTGGCCGAGTTGCTGAAGACGACGGACGATCTGGTGGGGATTCTAATTGTTGGCGGCGGCATCACAGGCGTGCTTCGCGCCTTGAGGGAAGTGTCTTCCGAGAGGCGATCGGGGATCAAGGTGGTATGCCGCGACATTGGGCCCGAGACGCGCAGAGGATTGTCCGAAGGATTGATCACGGCAGCTCTCTGCCACCCCCTTGAAGCGACCTCCGCCCTTCTCGTGCAGACCATGATCGATGTCATTGGACCACAAGCACCATTCGCGACCCTTCAGCGGTCGATACCTTTCGAAATAGTCACACCGGAGAATATCTGAGTCAGCGGGCCGCTGCCTTCCGCTTCACGCGGCAGAACATCTAATGCAGGCTGCAGCGTTGTCGACGCTCAGGTGCAGACCCACTCGCGGATCTTGCACTGCTTCTCCTTACCGCCGCATTCGGCCCTGGCCTTGTCCTCGGCTTCGCGACGCGTCGTGGCGGACGCGACACCCCAGAACGGGGTCGCCGGGCCACGGCTCTTGCCGACTGAAAGCGCCGCGCAATGCTCATAGGGAAAGCCGGTGCCGTCATCATCGTCCCAATGGCGATGGTTGCGAAACACCTCGACCACCCTGCAGCCCGCGCCGTCCGCATTCTCGCAGTGCTTGAGCGCGATGTCTTCGGCTTCCTGCCGCTTGTCGGCGCCCCAGAAGAAGCCGTGCCTGCCGTCGCCCGGCGAGTAGGCGATCGCGCCCCAGATTCCCCTCTCCTCGCCGGTCTGCGCCGGCGGCGGCGCCACCAGGTCAGCGGCCTGGCTCGCCATTGTCAGTCCGACAAAAGCCGCCAGCAGCGGGAATGAGAGGCGACGGTTGATCAGCATTTTCGTAGCTCCCAATTGCAGCTGTCCAGGAATCGACAATCACGGCTGGCCGCTAGCCGCCCATGCGGGCCACCGAGACGACGACACAGGTATTGCCGGTGGGGACCAGCAGCGCCTGGCCGCCATTGTTGGCCAGGTTGAAAAGCATCGTTTTCGAAAGATTGTCCGCCAGCAGGCTGCCTTTCGGGAGCGTTCCGGCAACTTCCTGGCAAGAGCGCTGGAACGGCGCCACGCGCACGAAGCCGCCCTCGCAGGTCTGGCCGACGGGCGAAGCAAAGACGACGCCCGCGGCCTGCGTCTTATAGTCCGGCAGATCGTAGCTCATCCCGGCCACGGCCTGCACCGCATGGGCATCCGGCGAAGTTTTGTCCCATTGCGTCTGGACCGCATAGGTCGATCCTGCCGTCAGAGCCTGTCCGAGCGTGGTAAAGAGATTGGCGCAGGTGCGCACGCCCGCCTGAGCGACATGCGCCTGAAACGGATTCTTGTTCGCCGCGATATCCGCCGGCGCAGGCGCGGCTTGCGCCGGCTCGCCCTGCATGGGCGCCTGTGCTTGCGCGGAGGCCGTGCCGGCGACGAATGTACCGAGCGCGGGATAGAGACGGAGCGACAGGACCACCGCCGCCGCGACCAAGACCGCGAACGCGCCGAGCAGCGCCGTGTTTCGCACCAGGCGCCAGCCTGGCGAACGCTGTGGCGGCGCACTTGCCGGCGGCTCCGGCAGCGCGACCGGCTGGGAGTGCGTCAGGATTCTGTCCTCGATGGATTGGCGTGTCATCTCAAGGTCTTTCTAGTTGATGGCCGACAGCGCGGTCTTGAGCCCCTTGAACGGGGCATCGAGGCTGACGGTCGCTCCCGACGGCAGGGAATAGGAAACCTGGACCATCGTCTCCTTGCCGATCTGCTCGCGAAGCACCGGGCCGACGGGTAGATAACCGACGCAAACCGACGCGTCGCAGCCTTGCAGTTGAACGTCGACCGGCTGTTTGCGGCCGGCAAATCTGAGCGAAAGCTTGTTGCCTGCCCCTGCCGCGCTGGGCGCGCGCAATATCATGAACGGCTTGCCCTTCTCGTCGGCCGCAAGCGACCAGCTGAAGATTATTGCCTGGCCCTGGTCGATGAAGGACTGGCTGATGTTGCATACTTTCTTCCTGGCCTGCAGGTTCTCGTCGCAGATCAGCGTCCAGTTCTCGAACGGACGCGTGATGCGTTGATATTCGCCAAGCTTCACGTCCGGAGGTACCGCGACGTCGGAAGGCTTTATCCTGTAGGCAGGGGCCGCCCCTTGCCCGGCCGCGTGCGGGCCGGACAGAAGGAGGCAAACCACCGATATTACGGCAAGGACTGTTTGCCTGGTCATCAGCAGACTCAGTTCAGGGTAAAGCTGACGCCCGCGCCGACACCCCAGTGCCCGCCCGCCGTCGTGCCGGAGAGGTTCGCCCGGGCTCGGCCGTCCTCGCTGGTGTAACCGGCGCCGAACGCCACGGCGCCTTCGCCGCGCCAGTAGCCGCCGCCGGCCGCGACGCTCAGCTTGCCGGGGCGATCGTCGTAGCGCAGCGAAGCAGCCGCCAGGCCGATCGCGGCGGCCTGCCGCGCCTCGCCGCGCGCCTCGCCCATGTCCATGTTGAGCTGGCTGAGCTTGGAGTCGGTATAGGCATTGGCCTGCTGCAGCGTGGTGGCCGCCACCTGATTGGTGTAGGTCTTGGAGTTGTCGAACGTTGTCGCCAGCCCGTTGTTGAACTGCAGCACGTTGACTGCATCGGTGTCAGCGGTGCCGGCGCCGACATTGTGGATGACAACGGGCGCATTCACGTCACCGCCGACGAGCGTCAGCGAGTTCGACTTGGTGCCGTCCGGGTTCTTGTCATATTGAACGGCGAACTCATTCAGGTTGCCGACGCTCCCCTGCACCGCTTCGACAGCCTGATTGGTCGCGTAGAGCTGGCTGCCATTGATGGCATCGGTGGAAGTGTCGCTGATCCTGCCCGCGGCCACATTGGTGACGGTGCGTTCGTTGCCGACGCTGCCGACGCTCACCGTGCTCGTCGGATTGGTTCCGGCGAAGGTGTAGGCGACGCCGTTGATCGTCGTGCCGGTGGTGGCGACGGCAGCCGCCGTCGTCGAGCCGGCGCCGAGAGCGACGCTGCCCGGCTCGTTGGCCGTGGCGCCGGCGCCGAGCGCCATTGACTGGGCGCCGTTGGCGGTCGAGTTCGTGCCTAGCGCGATGCTGTCTGCCGCATTGACAGTCGAGGTCTGGCCGATCGCGATGCCGCCGGGGGCCGTCTGCTGGACGATGGCGCCGTTGCCCATGCCGATGCCGTTGTCGCCATTGACGGTCGTGCGCGGACCGATCGCCACCGAATCGGCGCCGACCGCCAGCGAGTCCGACGCGGTCGAGTTGGCGTGGAAGTACATGCTTCCGGTCACCGCGAAGGAGCTCAGCGCGCCCTTCAGCTGGCGAAGCGTGACGGCGTCCTGGTCCTCGGTGCCGTCGGCCACATTGATGATCTGGCGATAAGCGGTGGAGGTGCCCACCGAGACGGCGCCGAGCAGGGTCATGTCCGCGGTGTTGTAGGGAATGAGGCCGGTGCCGGAAAGGATCGACCCCGACACTGGCGCGACCGCACGGTCGGAAACCGAGCCGGAGCCGAGCGCCACACCGTCGGTTATGGTGACCGCGGTGCCGCGGCCGAGAGCCAGGGAATTGGCGGCGGACGCCGTCGCCTGGTAGCCGAGCGCCGAGGAGCCGATCCCTTGCGCGAAGGCATCGGTGACCGGAAGCGTCGTGTCGTTGGTGCGCACGTAGCGGATGCCTTCGCCGTTGGCGTCCGTGTAGGCAGTCGAGGTGTCGCCGGCAAAATTGTTGATGGTGTTGCCGAGCGTGGTGATGTCGGCGGTGTTGGCGGCGATGTCGGCGGTGTTGGCCGCGATATCGGTCGTGTTCTGCGTCACCTGCTGGTTGGTCGCAAACAGCTGCGAGCCGTTGACCGCGTCGGTCGAGGAGTTGCTCAACCGCCCGGCCGCGACGTTCTGGATCTGGCGCTCGGCGCCGACTGAGCCGACCGAGAATGCGCCGGCCGGCGTTCCGCCGGCGAAGGTGTAGTTGACGCCGCCGATCGTCGTGCCGCCGACATTGGTCGTGGCGCCCGATACCGAATTCAAGCCGATAGCCACGTCGCCGGCGTTGTTCGCGATGGCATTCGGGCCAATCGCGACGGAGTCCGTCCCCAGCGCCTGAGAATCGGCGAGCGTCGAATTGGCGTGGAAATACTTGATGCCGGCACCGGTGTTGATGTTGGTGATCGTGTTGCCGAGATTGGTGATGTCGGCGGTGTTGGCCGCGATATCAGTTGTGTTCTGCGTCACCTGTTGGTTTGTCGCGAACAGCTGCGAGCCGTTGACCGCGTCGGTCGAGGAGTTGCTCAACCGCCCGGCCGCAACGTTCTGGATCTGGCGTTCAGCACCAACCGAGCCGACCGAGAACGCGCCGGCCGGCGTTCCGCCGGCGAAGGTATAGTTCACACCGCCGATCGTCGTGCCGCCGACCACGGTCGTGGTGCCGGATACGGAGTTCAGGCCGATTGCCACGTCGCCCGCATTGTTGGCGACGGCATTCGGGCCGATCGCGACCGAATCCGTCCCCAGAGCCTGGGAATCGGGCAGCGTCGAATTGGCGTGGAAATATTTGATGCCGGCGCCGGTGTTGATGTCGGTGATCGTATTTCCGATGTTGGCGATATCGGTCGTGTTCTGCGTCACCTGCTGATTGGTCGCGAAAAGCTGCGAACCATTGATCGCGTCGGTCGAGGCGTTGCTGAGCCGGCCCGCCGCGAGATTGGTGAGGGTCCGCTCCGCGCCCGGAGCGCCGATGCTGACGGTCGATGTCGGAGCCGTTCCGGCGAAACTGTAGGCCGTCCCGCCGATCGTCGTGCCGCTCGTGCCGACCGCCGCGACGGTCACCGAGCCGGAGCCCAGGGCGACATCGCCGGACTTCGCCGCCGCGGTCGCGCCGTCGCCCAGGGCGATATTGCCGGCGAGGCCGGCGGCGCCCGCGGTAGAGCCGTTGCCCAGCGCCACGGAGCCTTGCCCGATCGCCTTGTTGTTGTTGCCGATCGCCACCGCGCCGGCGGCCTGGTTGGCGGCGGTGGCGCTCGCCGTGCCGTCGCTGTTGGCGATGTTGTTGGCACCGCCGGTGAAGGCGCCGGTGCCGCTGGCATAGCTCGGATCGCCGATGGAGACCGCGCCGTCGCCAAAGGCGGTGTTGCCAGAGCCGATCGAGACAGCCTTGCCACCGGTCGCGACCGCATTGGTGCCCATGGCGACCGCCTCGGCGGAATCGGCCTTGGCATTGTTGCCGACGGCGATGGCGCTCTGCGCCGATGCATTGGAACCGATGCCGAGCGCGGTGCTGGCGATTCCGCTGGCGTTGGCACTGACGCCGGCGGCAAGAGAGTTGTCTCCTGCCGCCTTGGATCCAGATCCGAATGAGGAGGAGTTTATGCCGCTGGCGACGGCCGTGTTGCCAACTGCCGTGCTGGCGGCGGCGCTCGCAGCGGAGCTGGTGCCTATGGCGATGGCCGATTGAGCGCTCGCAGTGGCTTGCCTGCCGACCGCCGTGCCGTCTACACCGCTCGCAGTGGCGCCCAATCCCAGCGCACTTGCATTGGCGGCTATCGCCGCTGCGTTGTTGCCGATCGCGGTGGTGGAGACGTCCGTCGCCTGGGCTCCAGAACCAGCCGCGACCGAGCCGACGCCGCTCGACACGGCCGAATTGCCCAGAGCCAGCGCGAACTGACCCGAAGCCGTGGCAACGTTGCCGAACGCTGCCGAGTTTGACGCCGATGCATTTGCCTGGGGGCCAACGGCGATTGCATTGGTGCCGGCTGCCTGGGCCTGGAAGCCCACGGCTGCCGAACTGGCGCCGCCGGCCGAGGTGCCGATGCCGAGCGCGGTACTGCCGACTCCGCCTGCGTTGGCGCTGACGCCGGCAGCGAGAGAATTGTCTGCTACCGCTTTTGCCCCTTCCCCGAATGCAGAAGCGTTTATGCCGCTGGCAGCGGCCTCACGCCCGACGGCAGTGGAGTTGGCGCCGCTGGCGACAGATCCCCAGCCCGCGGCTGTCGCATAGTTGTTGCTGGCCGTGGAACTGGTGCCGAGGGCAGTGGAGTTCCCCCCAGAAGCAAGGGAGAAGGTGCCCAAGGCGTTTGCGCCAGCCCCAGTGGCATTGGCGGTTACACCGAGCGCGACCGAATTGACGCCGCTCGAGACAGTGCCTTGACCCAACGCGATCGCGCCGCCGGTACCCGTAGCTCGCGCATTCAGACCGATGGCGATCGCATATTGTGCCGACGACACGGACGAACGTCCCATGGCAATTGCGTCGGCCTGAGATGCCGTGACATCCGTGCCGATGCCGATGGCGCTCGTGGCAGTGGCACCCGTTCCCGCAGCAGTCCGCGAGCCGAGATAGATGGAGTTGATCTGCGAGGCGATCGACTGGAAGCCGATCGCGACGGCATTCTGGCTGCCCGCGCTGGCATTGGTACCCTCGGCGATGGAATCGGCTCCGTTTTGCACGGCTCCAGATCCAAACGCGATACCGCGCACACCGTTTGCCGTGCCGCCGCCGCCGAAAACCTGTGCCGATGCCGGCGTGGCGATACCGCCCAATGCAATCATACCCAGCGCCGCCGCCAGAATCCTGCCACCGCCGAGCGTGCCAAGCCCCAGCCCCTTGCGCTGCATGCCAAGCACCCGATGCGCCATGCGCAATACCGCCATCAGGCGGCGCCGGAGCGAGCGGCTGTCGCCGGCGCTGGAAATCCAATTGCCTGCAAATCGGGCCGATCCGCGCTGACTGATACGTTCCTGCCTGAAGTTCATTGCGAGAATGCCTCCTTTGGTGGGTCGCGCTCGATCACGGCAGGTTCCGCCGATCCTGCCGCCAAAGCGTGTCTGCTCGAAAATGGGATGACGATATCGGCGCTGCGCACCAGCAGCGCATGGCCCTGTTTTTCACCGATCGCCTCGACGCGATCGAGCGTGTTTTCAAGCCAGGCGTCACCATCCTCGGGGACAGCCTTGAGCGCCGCCGCAACCCGCTCCGTTGGGATCAGCCGCTCGAGATAGGACCGCACCGCCGCCAGATGGACGGCAGGCGCGTCATGCGCGTGAACGACAGCCGTGAGGCCATAGAGATAATGGGCCAGCAGCATGTCCTGCTTGGCGAGGGGCACGCCATTTCCATAGCGCTTCTCAAGCGTCCGCGATGCCGACTCCAGCCAGTAACCGATCTCCTCGGAAAGGCTCCGGCGAATCGCCGTGTCGTCGCTCATGTCCCCTCGGCCAGCTTAGAATCCGAATACCGGATTTGCTGCAGAAAGACACGTTTTCAGGGGCTTCGTATTCCAATAAATTGCTGTTTATCTGAAAATATACCGCAGGTTTTCTGGAGGTTAACAGTAAATTACTTTAGCCGAATCTTTATAAGAGATCCGCTTAATTTCCATACTGCTAATTTAGTTTCCCTATCCGGACCGCGACCGAACATGCCTTGCCCGCACCTGCTGTGGGGTGGCGTCGCGATATTTCTTCATCGTGGTGGTGAGGTGGCTCTGGCTCGAGAAGCCGCTCAGATAGGCGATGTCCGTGATCGAGACGCGCCTGTCGGCCAGCAACTTCTCGGCAAAGTCAAGGCGAAGGGTAAGAACATATTGATGCGGCGTCATGCCGAACGTCTTGGAGAAAGCACGGGCGAAGTGGTAGGGGGACAGCCCGCACACAGCCGCCATCTCGGCGAGCGAAAGCTTGCGCGAAAAGTTCTCGCTCAAGAATTGCTGCATGAGGCGAGTGTGGCCGAACGACAGCCCGCCTTTCGCGTTTAGCAGTGGCCGCCTTTCAGCAGGAATTTCCGAATACCAAGCTGGCAGATCGTCATCGCGCCGCAACTCGGACTCCTGATGCTCAGCCCTCCGCAGCCTTTGCCCAACCTTAGAGGGCGCTTTCGGTTCCGTTGCCACAATAATTCGTGATCGCACGTGCTGTCGGCGCTATCGAGTTTGCCCCCCGGCAACAGCACGTCAAAGGCCATGATTTGGCGCGTCTGGTATTTCATGAAATTGCGGTTCCGCCGGGAAAAATTCCCTGGCGGAAAGTTTCAGCTGCCACTGACGCGGCTCACCCGTCGACGGGTAAGATTTGATCGTCGGGAGGTAACGCGGACAGCCTTCCGGGGTGGCGCATTTCCGTGACGGATTCGCCCGACGGCAAACGGGTCCTCGCCTGACATCAAAGGTTGCGGGGCGTGATTCGCGTCGCGCTCCGCTCGGTGCCGGCTCTTCGCTTCAGCGGCCTCGCGCAAGGCTTCCCAAAATCCCGCGTACGATGGCGCGGCCGACGGAGGAGCCGACCGAGCGCACCACCGACTTGATGGCGGCTTCGGCCACGGTCTGGCGGCTGGAGGACCGCCGGTTGCCTGTTCCCAAAACATCGTCGAAACCGGGAATGGTCCAGCGCGAGCCGCCGCTGTTCCGCTGCTTTGCCGCCTCGGCGTCCTGCGCCTCCTTGGTCTTCTTCTGCAGGATTTCGAAAGCCGATTCGCGATCGACGGTCTCGTCGTACTGGCCGGCGACCGGGCTCTCGGCGATGATCTTGCGGCGCTCGTCGGGCGTGATCGGTCCAAGCCGGGATGACGGCGGCCGGATCAGCGTGCGCTGGACCATGGCCGGCACGCCCTTGTCCTCCAGCATCGAGACCAGCGCCTCGCCGGTGGCGAGCTGGGTGATGGCGGTGGCGCAATCGAAATCGGGGTTGGGCCGGAAGGTCTCGGCGGCCGTGCGCACCGCCTGTTGCTCGCGCGGCGTATAGGCGCGCAGCGCATGCTGGACGCGGTTGCCGAGCTGGGCGAGCACTTTTTCGGGAATATCCAGCGGGTTCTGGGTGACGAAATAGACGCCGACGCCCTTGGAGCGGATCAGCCGCACTACCTGCTCGACACGGTCGATCAGCACCTTCGGTGCATCCTCGAACAAAAGATGCGCCTCGTCGAAGAAGAACACCAGCTTCGGCCGGTCGAGATCGCCGACCTCGGGCAGTTCCTCGAACAGTTCCGACATCAGCCACAGCAGGAAGGTGGCGTAAAGCCTTGGGTTCATCATCAGCTTGTCGGCGGCCAGAACGCTGATCGCGCCGCGGCCGTCGCGCGTCGCGCGCATGATGTCGGCGATGCGCAGCGCCGGCTCGCCGAAGAAGTTCGCGGCACCTTGGCTCTCCAGTACCAGCAGCGTGCGCTGGATAGCGCCGACGGAGGGTTTGGTGACATTGCCGTATCGGGCGCTGAGCTGGTCGGCGCGGTCGGCCATGTTGGCGAGCAGCGCCTGCAGGTCCTTGAGATCGAGCAGCAGCAGGCCCTCTTCGTCGGCGATGCGGAAGGCGATGTTCATGACGCCTTCCTGCGCCTCCGTGAGGTTCATCAGCCGCGACAAAAGCAGCGGCCCCATCTCGGAAATGGTGGCGCGGATCGGGTGGCCCTGCTCGCCGAACAGATCCCAGAAGATGACCGGGAATTCCTGGAACTGGTAGGGATCGAGCTTCACCTGCTTGGCGCGCTTGACCAGGAAATCCTTGGCCTCGCCCATCATGGATATGCCGGAAAGGTCGCCCTTGATGTCGGCGCAGAAGACAGGCACGCCGGCATTGGAAAAGCCCTCGGCCAGGATCTGCAGGCTGACCGTCTTGCCGGTGCCCGTGGCCCCGGTGACAAGGCCGTGGCGGTTGCCGTAGCGCAGCAGCAGCTCCTCCGCGCGCTGATAGGAATCGTCGGGCTTGCGGCTGGCGCCGATGAAGATGCTGGTCTCGTCAACCATATCCTGTCTCCGCAATCTGTTCCGCTCAAAGGCCTCATTCGGAGGTATAGTAACGCTCGTCACATGCGGCAATGCCCAGCATCGATTTTGGGGCGTAGCGAATTCGGCCTTTGGCGCTTGCGGATTCCGCGCATGTTTGGCAATCGATTGGCCGGATGACGCATTGTGATATCCGGTTCCTGACCTTAGATTGGCTGGACCCGGCTGATGCGGCCGAGAAGCGAGGAGAGCGATGGGCGCCGGCGCCTTGACCAGGGATGTCGACCTTCCGAACCCGGACGCCAAGCGTTGGCAGGCGCTGGCGGAAAAGGCGCTTGCCGGCGGTTCCTTCGAGGAAAAGCTCGTCTCCCGCACCGATGACGGCATCCGCATCGAGCCGCTCAGACAACGCTCGACGACCGCCGAGCCATTGCCGCGTACAAATCCGACCGCGCGCTGGATCGTCAGCCAGCGGGTCGACGACCCGGATATTGCCCGGGCCAGCGCGCAAGCCCTGGAAGACATCGCCCAAGGCGCCAGCGGTCTGTCGCTGGTCTTCGAGGGCGCGCCGAATGCCTTCGGCTACGGCCTGCCGCGCACCGCGGAAGCGTTGGAACGGGTGCTCGACGGCGTGCCGCTCAACCGCGTGCAGGTGCGCATCGACGCGCATCCCTGGAGCCGCGCCGTGGCCGACTGGCTTCTCGCCTTCTTGAGCAAACGCCGCTCCGATCCGACCAAGCTCAACCTTTCCTTCGGCATCGACCCGGCTGCGATCTTCGCCGGCACCGGGCGGCTGCGCACCTCGATCGAGGCGCTGCAGGAATCGATGCCGCAGTCGCTGGCGCATTTCTTCTCGATGGGCGTGCCGGGCGTGCTGCTCGAGGCCGACGGCCGTGTCTTCCACAATGCCGGCGCCACCGAGGCGCAGGAGCTCGGCACGATGATGGCTTCCGTGGTGTCCTATCTCAGGATGTTCGAGAAGGCGCGCCAGCCACTGGTCTATGCGGCGCCCTATATCGGCTTCGCGCTCAGCGTCGACCAGGACCAGTTCCTGTCGATGGCCAAGGTGCGGGCGTTGCGCACGCTCTGGGCGCGCATCCAGGAAGCCTGCTCGATCCCGGCCGCGACCGCCAGCATCCATGCCGAGACCTCCTATCGCATGATGACGATGGCCGACCCGGAGACCAATATTTTGCGCACGGCGATCGCGGCCTTCGCGGCGGCAACCGGCGGCGCCGATTCGATCTCGATCCTGCCGCACACGATCGCGCATGGGCTGCCGGCCGGCTTTGCCCGCCGCGTTGCCCGCAACGCCCAACTGATCATGGCCGAGGAGAGCCATATCGGCCACGTCGCTGATCCGGCCAGCGGCTCGGGCGCGGTCGAAGCGCTGACCGACGATCTCTGTGCCGCGGCCTGGGAAGAATTCCAGCGCATCGAGGCCGAGGGCGGCGTGCTTGCCAGCCTGCAGCAGGGCTATATCCAAAATCGCGTGCAGACGGCCGCGGCCAAGCGCAACAGCGCCTACCGGTCGGGCGAACGCGGCATTGTCGGCACGACGCTTTACCGCGTCGGCACGGAGCGCCCGGTCGAGACGCTGCCGCAAGAGCGGCGTCCAGCGCTGACGGAGGGCGTCGCGACCTGCGAGCCGCTGTTTCGGGTGCGCATCGATCAGTCGATCGGAGCCGGGTCATGATCCCGGATTTCAGCCAGATCGGCTGGTCGGCGCCGCGTCGCGCGCCGGTCGAGCTCAAAGGCCAGCGGATGACGCCGGAAGGCATCGCCGTGAAGCATCTTTACGGCCAAGGCGACCTCAAGGGGCTCGCCAATCTAGACACGTATCCGGGCATGCCGCCCTTCGTGCGCGGCCCCTACCCCACCATGTATGTCCAGCAGCCCTGGACGATCCGGCAGTATGCCGGGTTCTCGACGGCGGAGGAATCCAACGCCTTCTACCGGCGCAACCTCGCCGCGGGCCAAAAAGGCCTGTCGGTGGCCTTCGATCTCGCCACGCATCGTGGTTATGACAGCGACCATCCGCGCGTCGCCGGCGATGTCGGCATGGCGGGTGTGGCGATCGATTCCATCCTCGACATGCGCCAGCTCTTCGACGGCATTCCGCTCAACGAAATGACGGTGTCGATGACCATGAACGGCGCTGTGCTGCCGATCATGGCGCTGTACATCGTGGCGGCGGAGGAACAAGGCGTCGCGCAAAAGGATCTCGCCGGAACCATTCAGAACGACATTCTGAAGGAGTTCATGGTCCGCAACACCTACATCTATCCGCCGAAACCTTCGATGCGGATCGTGTCGGACATTTTTGCCTACACCTCCAGGCATATGCCGAAATTCAACTCGATTTCGATCTCCGGCTATCACATGCAGGAGGCCGGCGCGACGGCCGACCTCGAGCTTGCCTATACGATCGCCGACGGCATCGAGTATGCGCGCGCCGGCGTTGCGGGCGGTCTCGACATCGACCGTTTCGCGCCGCGCCTCTCCTTCTTCTGGGCGATCGGCATGAACTTCTTCATGGAGGTCGCCAAGCTCAGGGCCGCGCGGCTGCTGTGGTCGAGCCTGATGAAGAAGAATTTTGCGCCGAAGGACGAGCGTTCGCTGTCGTTGCGCACCCATTGCCAGACCTCGGGCTGGTCGCTGACGGCGCAGGATCCTTACAACAACATCACCCGCACCATGATCGAGGCGATGGCGGCGACGCAGGGGCATACCCAATCACTGCACACCAATTCCTTCGACGAGGCGATGGCGCTGCCGACCGATCATTCGGCGCGGATCGCCCGCAACACGCAGCTCATCCTGCAGAAGGAATCCGGCACCACGCGCATGATCGATCCATGGGGCGGCTCGGCCTATGTCGAGCGGCTGACGCATGATCTGGCGGCGCGCGCGCTGGCCCATATCGAGGAGGTCGAAAGCCTCGGCGGCATGGCGGCGGCGATCGAGCAAGGCATTCCCAAGCTGCGCATCGAGGAAGCGGCGGCACGCACCCAGGCGCGCATCGATTCCGGCGAGCAAATTCTGGTCGGCGTCAACGCACACCGGCCCCAGGCCGACATCGAGGTCGATGTACTGAAGATCGACAATGCCGAGGTGAAGGCCAGGCAATTGGCGAAGTTGCAGCGGCTCAAAGGCACGCGCGACGTCGCGGCGCTGGAGGATGCGCTGGCGGCGCTGACCCGTGCCGCCGAGGGCAATGAGAATCTGCTGGAATTCGCGATCCGCGCCGCGCGCGCCAACGCTACCGTCGGCGAGATCTCGCTGGCGCTGGAAAAGGTGTTCGGCCGCCACACGGCGGCGGTGCAGACGATCTCCGGCGTCTATCGCGAGGCGCTCGGCGACAACCCGGCGCTCGCGCGGCTGCAGGAAAAGATCGAGGCGTTCGAGAAGAAATCCGGCGGCAAGCCGCGCATCCTGGTCGCCAAGATGGGCCAGGACGGCCACGACCGCGGCCAAAAGGTGATCGCCAGCGCCTTCGCCGATCTGGGCTTCGACGTCACCGTCGGGCCGATGTTCCAGACGCCGGATGAGATCGCCAAGCTGGCGGTGCGGCACGATGTCGACATCATCGGCGCGTCGTCGCTCGCGGCCGGGCACCTGACGCTGATCCCCGAGCTCAAGGAAGCGCTGAGGAAGCTCGGCCATGCCGACATGCTGATTGTCGCCGGCGGCGTCATCCCGCCGCAGGATTATGACGCGGTGCTGGCGGCAGGCGCGGCGGAAATCTTCCCGCCGGGGACCGTCATCCCGGAAGCGGCCAACCGGCTGATGGATCGGTTGCTGGCTGAGGGTTAACCTCGTTATAATTCCAGTTGCAACATAAGTCACTTGACGTTATAATTACCGTTGCAACAGGATAATTCCGTCATGAACACCACCATTCGCAAGATCGGCAATTCCGAAGGCGTGATTCTGCCGAAGGAGCTTCTTGACCGCCTGAACATGAAGGCGGGTGACCAGCTTCAGATCGTTGAAACGGACAAGGGCATTGCCCTTGAGCCGGTGGACGACAGCTTCGAGCGGCAAATGGAAGCCGCCCGCAAGGTCATGGACAAATACAAAGTCGCGCTTCAGAAGCTTGCGGAATGAGCTGGCAGTTTCTGTCGCGTCGCGCAGTCGAAGCGATGCATGCCGAGCAATTGCGTCGGCATGGCGGTGCACAGGGTTTGAGGGACGAGAACGCCCTTGAATCCGCGCTAGCCCGCGCCGAGAACAAGGACAACTATGGTGACCCGTCTATCGAGGATCTGGCTGCAGCCTACATCTTCGGCATCGCGAGGAACCATGCGTTCGTTGATGGTAACAAGCGCACGGCCATGGTTGCAGCCGGCGCGTTCCTGATCATCAACGGTTACGACCTGATGGCGGACAATGGCACGATCTACGAATTCGTCATGGGTGTCGCCGCAGGTGAGATCGATGAGGCTGGGGCGGCAGCCTTCTTCCGCGACCATGTCGTGAAGTTCGCAGACTAATTCTCGGCCTTGTCCGAGAGCTTGACGATCTCCCATTCCTTGCCGTTGACCTTGACGACCTCGCCGACCTTCTTGCCGAACAGGGCCACGGCCATCGGCGAGACATGGGAAATGCTACCCTTTGACGGGTCGGCTTCGTCTTCGCCGACGATGCGCCAATGCACCTTCCTGCCGTCGTCGCCTTCCAGCGTGACGCCCATGCCGAAGCGCACCACGTTGCTGCCGGGCTCCGGCACCGAAAGCTCGGCGTTCTCGCGCCGCGCGGTCCAATAGCGCAGGTCGCGGGAAACCACCGCGATGCGCTCGCGGTCGCCCTTCCTCTCCGCCTTGCCCAGTATGTCGCGCAGCTCGGCGAGGTTGTCCTCGATCATCGCAAGGCCGCGCTCCGTCACCAGATTGCGGTGCGTGCTGACCGGCCGTTCGCCGACGCCGGCAATGGCGTTCTCGCTGTCTTCTTCGCGCGTGAAAGCTCTGCTCATACAATGAACTTAGGCTTGGCGAGGCGACTGCACAAGCGGTTTGCCGATGGGCCCGCCTTGGCACGATTCCTGCGACGAGGGGCGAAACGCCAGGACCTGTGCCGATGTTGAACAGACGAACGCTGCTTGCCCGGACCGCCGGCTTCGCCGTCGCCGGCGTCTTCGCCGGCAAAGCATTGGCGAAATCGCTGCCCGGCATCGAAATGGCCGCTATGCGCGGCTCGATCAACGCCACGGAGATCGGCGTGCAGCCCGGCGCGGTCGACGACCAGAGCAAGGTCTTCGCCAAGATGCTGGCCGAGGCCAGCGACCGCGACCAGCCGGTATTCCTGCCGCCCGGCACCTATCTCGTCTCGAACCTCAAGCTGCCTGCCCGCGTGCGCCTGTCGGGCGTGCCCGGCGCGACGCGCATCGTCTATGGCGGCAACGGCCATCTGATGATGGCCGAACAGGCCGAGCATATCGAGTTCAGCGGGCTGGTGCTGGACGGCGCCAACCGCTGGCTGGCCGACTACACGCAGGGGCTGCTCGATTTGCGCCGCGTCGGCCATCTCGTCATCGACAATTGCCAGCTGACCGGCAGCGGCAAGAACGGGCTGGCGCTCGAGCATGCCATCGGCCGCATCGGCCGCTGCGATATTTCTGGCGCCGCGGATGCCGGCATCTATTCGGTCGAGGCCGGGGGTCTGGAGATTTCGGGCAATAGCGTTTCGGACTGCGCTAATGGCGGTATCCTGGTGCATCGCTGGCAGGCGGCGGAGGACGGCACCATCGTCAGCGGCAATCATGTCCAGCGGATCGGCGCGCGCAGCGGCGGCACCGGTCAGAATGGCAACGGCATCAACACTTTCCGCGCCGGCAATGTGATCATCTCGGGCAATGTCGTGTCCGATTGCGCCTTCACTGCAGTGCGCGCCAACAGTTCCAGCAATCTGCAGATCACCGGCAACACCTGCTCGCGCTCGGGCGAGACCGGGATCTATTCGGAATTCTCCTTCGAAGGCGCGATCCTCAGCAACAATCTGGTCGACGGCGCCGCCAACGGTATCTCGATCGTCAATTTCAACGAAGGCGGGCGGATGGCGGTTTGCTCGAACAACATCGTGCGCAACCTCTCCACCACCGGTCCATACACCGCCGACCCGCCCGGCTTCGGTGTCGGCATCAGCGCCGAGGCCGATACGACTGTTTGCGGCAATGTCGTCGAAAACGCCCCGCTCTACGGCATGCAGCTCGGTTGGGGCCCTTATCTGCGCAATGTCGTGGCAAGCGGAAACATCATCCGCCAGGCCGGCACCGGCATCGTCGTTTCCGTCGTCGAAGGTTCCGGCAGCGCCGTCATCTCGGACAATGTCATCGACGGCGCGAAAAACGGCGCCATCATCGGCCAGCGTTGGGCCGATCCGGTGACCGGCGACCTGTCCCAGTCAACCGATACCGGCTACGCGCATCTCACCGTCGAGCGCAACACGGTGAGCTAGGCCACGGCCACGATAATGTGGGCCTGGATCTTGGCGGCAATTTCGCCGCTGCCATGCCTGTCGGCGATCACGGATTCGGCGTGGTCGGTCGCGGATGCCAGTCTTCCGGCTTCCCTGGCCTCGATCTCGTTGCGAAGCAGGGTTCCCTGGCAATAGGCGACGGCGGGAACGCGCGCCGAGGATGCGCGGCTCTGCTCGGCCCTTGTGTCGATCGCCACATCGGAGAAGCCGGCGGCCTCCAGATCGCTGCGGATCAGCGCCTTGTCGTGGTAACCATGCGGCGTGCGCGCCAGGAAACGCGGCGGATCGTGCGGAAAAATCCGGGCGAGAGCATTCGTCACGTCGTCCGCGAATACATTCTCCTCGATGCGATCCCAGACGCTGAAGAGGAAATGCCCGCCCGGCTTCAGAACCCGCTTCGCCTCACGATAGGCGGCGGCGCGGTCGGGAAAGAACATCGCGCCAAACTGACAACAGACGAGGTCGAAAGCAGCGTCGTCGAAAGGCAGCTTCAGGGCATCCGCCTGGCGCCATGTGATGCGGCTGTCGGGCCCCTGGCGCGAAGCGGCGTAGTCGAGCATCGGCTGGTTGAGGTCTGTCACGGTATAGCTGGCGCCCGGAGAAAGCTGTGGCGCCAGCGCGCGGGTGACGGCCCCGGTTCCCGCGGCGGTCTCCAAAACGGCCAAGGGTGAGAAGGACACGGCCCGTCGTGCGGTCTCGGCGGCATAGGCCTCGAAAATCAGCGGCACCATATGGCGATCGTAGTTTTCCGGGATCGAGCCGGCAAACACCTTGTCCGCTTCCAGCATGCTCATCACCCAGCGCCCGTTCAATGGTGGAGGGAGACTAGCAAAAAACGAACTTGGTGCTGTTCCGTTTTGTCGTAGACCAGCGTTTTCCCGGCTCGTCAGCGACCTAAATCCGGGTAACCCACCAATTTAGATACACATTGTGTATGCAAATTGCTATATTGGTAAAGGTAAGGATCCATCGCCATGGCCACCAAAGACCACGACACGCACGCCAAGCCCGTCAATCTGCGCATCCGCGAGGATGTCCGTATTTTGATCGACCGTGCCGCGAAGATACGCGGGAAGACCCGCTCCGACTTCATGATCGACGCCGCTTACCGCGCCGCAGAAGACACGCTGCTCGACCAGACGCTCGTCAAGGTCGATGCCGAGAGCTATCAGCATTATCTCGATATCCTCGACCAGCCACCGAGCGGCGAGGGATTTGCGCGCCTGATGAATGCGCCCAAGCCCTGGCGGGACTGATGCTTTCGGCACCGGTCCTTCTTGCCGATAGTCACGAACTCGACTTCTTTCAAAGCGGAACCGACAGCCTGGATCAATGGCTCCGACGGCGGGCGCGTGCCAATCAAGTCAGCGGTGCGTCCAGAACCTATGTGATTGCAGAAGGCACGCGCGTCGTCGGTTACTATTGCCTTTCATCAGGCGGACTTGACCTTGTGGATGCGCCCGGTTCGATCCGGCGCAATATGCCCGATCCCGTGCCTATCGCTGTGCTCGGCCGTTTGGCTGTCGATGCAAGTTGGCAGGGAAAAGGCCTGGGTGTCGCTCTGCTGCAGGACGCGGTATTGCGGACCGGTCAAGCGGCAGCCATTCTCGGCATTCGCGGTCTCTTGGTTCATGCCATATCGGATGAAGCCAAGGCGTTTTATGAGCAGTATGGCTTCCGGGCTTCGCCAAAAAATCCGATGACTTTGGTGCTGTCGCTGAGGACGGCTAGTTGAGCGCCGCCGTTGGCCGCAGCATGCCGACCTTGGCGCCGATACGGCTTTCGACCGGAGGATGGGCGAGCTCGGTGAGCCTTGCCGCAGCCGCTTCATCGCCGCGCAGCAGCTTCGCCAGCACCGCGGCGATCGTCGTCTCCACCGCCCTGCCCGCGCCGTCATCGCATTTCAAGGCGATACCGAGGCCAAGTTCGGGCAGTGCCGCGCAATAAACGCCTTCGGCGCCGGTCTTGACGAAGATGCGGCCCGGTGCTGCCTGCATCAGCGCGACATCGGCCTTGCCGGTGCCGGCGACGAGGAACGGCTCGGCCATGCAAGCCGAGATCAGCCGCTTCGCCGCCTTGGCGCGTTCGGGCGAAAAGCCCCTGCCCGTCGCCATGCGGGCAAAGCCCAGCGCAAAACTCTTCAACGGTACGGCGTAGGTCGGGATCGAGCAGCCGTCGGTGCCGCAATGGTCGACGTCATGCGCCGCGCCCGTCACGGATTGCATGGCGTCGCGCACCATCTCCTGCAGCGCATGGCCGGCCTTGACGTAGCCGCCATGCGCAATGCCGGAATGGACGCAGGTGCAGAGGAAGCCGGAATGCTTGCCGGAGCAATTGTTGTGCAAAGCGTTGGGCACGCCGCCGGCGCGGGCGAGCGCGATGGTGGCGTCGTGGCTCGAGGGCCAATGCGCGCCGCATTCCAGCGCCGTCCTGTCGAGCCCGGCCCTGGCGAGCATCGCCGTTGCCAACTCGACATGGGCCGGCTCGCCCGAATGCGAGGCGCAGGCCAGCGCCAGTTCGCGGTCGCCGAAGCCATAGGCGTCGGCAGCGCCCGATTCGACCAGCGGCAATGCCTGGATCGCCTTTACCGCGGAGCGCGGGAACACCGGACGGTCCGTGTCGCCGATCTCCCAGACGGGCTTGCCGTCGGCGTCGAAGATCGAAACCGCGCCGCGGTGCCTGCTTTCGACCACCGCGCCGCGCGTGACTTCGACCAGAACCGGATTTGTCATGTTGCCTCCCGCACGCGCACCCAAGGGGTGCGCCGCTTCAATGCGGGCCGCTTCTAGCGAATCCTGTCGAGAATGGAAACGTAGTTGGCGACCGCCGCGCCGCCCATGTTGAAGATGCCGCCGAGTTTGGCGCCCGGCACCTGGATGCCGCCGGCCTCGCCCATCAGTTGCATCGCGGTCAGCACATGCATCGACACACCGGTGGCGCCGATCGGATGGCCCTTGGCTTTCAGGCCGCCGGAGGGATTGACCGGAAGGCGGCCGTCCTTCGCCGTCGAGCCGTCCAGCGCCAGTCTGGCGCCCTCGCCTGGCTTTGCCAGGCCCATCGCCTCGTATTCGATCAATTCGGCGATGGTGAAGCAGTCATGCGTCTCGACGAAGGAGAGGTCGTCGAGCGTGACGCCGGCCTTTTTCAGCGCCTGCTCCCAGGCACGCTCGCAGCCCTCGAAGGAGAGAATGTCGCGCTTGGACATCGGCAGGAAGTCCTGGACATGCTCGTTGGCGCGGAAGGTCACGGCGCGGCGCATCTTCAGCGCCGTCGCGGTGTCGGTGAGCACAAGTGCGGCCGCGCCGTCCGAAACCAGCGAGCAATCGGTACGCTTCAGCGGACCGGCGACGAAGGGGTTCTTCTCGCTTTCCTGGCGGCAGAACTCATAGCCGAAATCCTTGCGCATCTGGGCGTAAGGGTTTTCGACGCCGTTTTTGTGGTTCTTGGCGGCGATCATGGCCAGCGCATCCGACTGATCGCCGTAGCGCTGGAAATAGGCCTGCGCGATCTTGCCGAAGACGCCGGCGAAGCCGGCAGGCGTCTCGCCGTCTTCAGCCAGATAGGATGCCTTGAGCAGGTTCTTGCCGATCTCGGGACCGGGCGTGGTCGTCATCTGCTCGGCGCCGACCACCAGCACGATGCGGGCGGCGTTGGCGTCGATGGCGCGGATGCCTTGCCGGACGGCGGCCGAGCCGGTGGCGCAGGCGTTCTCGACGCGCGTCGCCGGCTTGAAGCGCAGGCGGTCATCGGCCTGCAGCACGAGGCTTGCGGTAAAATCCTGCGGCGAGAAGCCGGCGTTGAAGTGGCCAAGGACGATCTCGTCGACATCGTCCGGACCAATGCCGGCGTGGTCGAGGGCCTCGACGGCAACCTTGGTGATCAGGCCCTCCAGCGTCTCGCCTTCGAGCTTGCCGAAGCGCGAATGCGCCCAGCCGACGATGCATGCGGTCATGGCAACCTCCATTTGCGCCGCAACCTAGCACGATCGCGCGCGGCACGTGATTCAATATTGTTCAACAATGAACCGTTTTCCAGCCCCATGCCATGGTCCAGAACGACACGATCGGTTGATCCCAGCGCCAGTTTTTTATTGATTGATGCGTCAATAAAAAATAATCTCGGCTCGAACCGGATCCCCAAAATGCCGAAAATCGGAATGGAGCCCGTGCGCCGCAAGGCGCTGATCGACGCGACGATCTCGGCGATCGGCGAGCGCGGATCGCTGGACGTGACCATGTCGGAGATCGCCGGCCGCGCCGGCGTGTCGTCGGCGCTGGCGCATCACTATTTCGGCGCCAAGGACGAGCTGCTGTTCGCGACGATGCGGCACATCCTTGCCGAGCTCAACGCGGACACAAGGCGCGCGTTCGGCCTTGCGGTGACGCCGCGCCAGCGCGTCTTGGCCGTCGTCGCCGTCAGCTTTTCCGACGACCAGTTCCAGCCTCAGATCATAGCCGCCTGGCTCGCCTTTTATGTCGAGGCGCAGAAGTCCTCCGACCTGCGGCGGCTACTGCGCATCTATGCGCGGCGGCTGCATTCGAACCTGATGAGCGGGCTGACCGGCATCCTGCCTCGGGCCGAGGCCGACCGCGTGGCGGAAGCGACCGCGGCGCTGATCGACGGGCTCTACATCCGCCGCGCGCTGAAGGACGGCGTGCCGGATGCGCAGACCGCGATCGCGCTCGTGGAAGACTATCTCGAAACCAAGCTCAACGGACGGAGCCTTCCTTGACCACCCGGCGACCCAATTTCCTGATCGTCATGGTCGATCAGCTCAACGGCACGCTCTTCCCGGACGGGCCCGCGGATTTCCTGCATGCGCCGCATCTGAAGGCGCTGGCCGCGCGCTCGGCGCGCTTCGCCAACAATTACACCGCCTCGCCACTCTGCGCCCCGGGCCGCGCCTCGTTCATGAGCGGGCAACTGCCGTCGCGCACCCAGGTCTATGACAACGCCGCCGAGTTCGCCTCCTCGATCCCGACCTACGCCCATCATTTGCGCAGCGCCGGCTATCACACGGTGCTCTCCGGCAAGATGCATTTCGTCGGACCGGACCAGTTGCACGGGTTCGAGGAGCGGCTCACCACCGACAT
>NZ_VFTK01000038.1:0-61811 GCF_006439495.1 Mesorhizobium sp. B3-1-8 | reverse complement strand
GTGCCGTCTTCTGGGCGATCCACAGGGGCATGCCGGCGGGTCTATCGGCGCTGATCGTCGGCCTGCAGCCGCTGATCACGGCGGTGCTTGCCGGCAAATTCCTCGGCGAGGCGATCCTGCCGCGCCATTGGGCCGGCCTCGCCGTCGGCCTTCTCGGCGTCGTCATCGTGCTCTGGCCGAAGCTCGGCGCACTTGGCGGCGGCGTCACGCCGGCGACGCTGACGGCCTCGCTCGTCTCCGTGCTCGGCATGAGCGCCGGCACCATCTGGCAGAAGCGCTATGCCTCCGGCGGCGATCTGGTGTCGGCGACGATGTGGCAGTATGTCGGCGGCTCCGCGGTGATGATCCTGGGCTCGCTCGCTTTCGAGACGCGCGCCGTCACCGTCAATGGCGAGCTGATCTTCGCCATGGCCTGGCTGGTCCTGGTGCTGTCGATCGGCGCCATATTCCTGTTGATGGTGATGATCAGGGACGGCGAGATGTCGAAGGTCGCCTCGCTGTTCTACCTCGTGCCGGCCGTAACCGCGGTCATCGCCTGGGTGCTTTTCAACGAGCGGCTCAACCTGCTGCAGATCGCCGGCATGGCGATCGCCACGCTCGGCGTCGCCCTGGCAACCGCCAGATCTAACGGGGTTCAACCGACGCGCGCGCGCGCCTCCAGATAGCGGCTGATCGCGGCGTTGAGCTCGCCGCCCAGGATGAAGATCGCCGAGATGATGTAGAGGAACACCACCGCGATCATGATCGAGGCGAGCCCGGCATAGGTCGTCACATAGGACGAGAAATGGTCGAGATAGGTGGCGAAGATCGTCGACCCGACCAGCCAGGCGACCAGCGTGAAGACGATGCCCGGTATGATCGAGACGAAGCGACGCTTGCCGGCCGGCAGCCAGATATGCACCGAGAACAGCCCGATGACGATGACCGTCGAGGCGATCACGTAACGCCAGATGGTGATCGTTCCCATATAGGGCTTGATCCATTCCAGATGCGCTTCCGCCAGCCGCGCGAGCAGCGGCGCGAACACCAGAAGCACGCTGATGGCGAGGAAGCAGGCGGTGGCGATCAGGACGAAGATGATGCTCTGCACCCTGCGGTGGACGATGCCGCGCGTCTCGGTGACGCGATAGGCGCGGTTGAGCGAGGTGCGCAGCGCCTCGATGCCGTTCGAGGCGAAATAGGCCGCAAGCAGCACGCCGTAGGTCAGAAGGTCGGTGCGCCGCACGGTGAGCACGTTCTGCACCTCATGCGCGATCGGCTTGGCGATCTGCTCGGGCCAGGTGTCGAAGACCAGATGCACGGCCGTGTCGGCGAAGGCGCGCGCGCCGAGGAAGCTGCCGAGCGTCGTGGCGAAGATCAGGAACGGAAACAGCGCCATCAGCGAGGTGATCGCCAGATGGCTGGCCATCGCCCAGCCGTCATCGGTGTTGAAATGTCCAATTGCATCGTAGAGCACGCGCTTGAGGGCAACGATATTCCGCAGCAAGGACCCGCGCTCCGCTCGATTGTGTCGACGCCGCGAATATGGGAAGGGATTGCGGCAAATGGCAACCCCAGGTCCCACAACGCGCCCCGCCGCCAAGGAGTTGCGCACCGTCATCGTCACCGGCGCCTCCTCCGGCATCGGCGCCTACTGCGCGCGGGCGTTGAAGGCGGAAGGCTGGCGGGTGTTCGCCACGGCGCGCAAGCCGGCCGATATTTCGGTCCTCGAGGCGGACGGCATAGAGGCGTTCTACCTCGACTATCGAGAACCTCAATCCATCGCCACCTTGGTCGATGCGGTGCTGGAGCGTACCGGCGGCACGCTTGACGCGCTCTTTAACAACGGCGCCTACGCCCAGCCCGGCGCCGTCGAGGACCTGCCGGTCGCGGCACTTCGCGAGCAGTTCGAGGCCAATTTCTTTGGCTGGCATGATCTCACCCGGCGCATCGTGCCGGTCATGCGCAGCCAGGGGCACGGCCGGCTCGTCCACTGCTCCTCGATCCTTGGGCTGGCTCCGGTCCGCTTCCGCGGCGCCTATTCGGCCTCCAAGCACGCCATCGAAGGCCTGATGCTGTGCATGCGCCAGGAGCTCGAAGGCAGCGGCATCCATCTTTCCCTCATCGAGCCGGGACCGGTGGCCTCGAAGATCGCCAGCAATGGTCTGCCCTGGTTCCTGAAAAACATCGATGTCGAGAATTCCGTCCACCGCGCCGACTATCAGGCGCAGCTCGCCCGGCTTCAGGCGGGCGGCAGCGTGTCGAAGCTGAAACCAGGGCCGGAGATCGTGCACAGGGCGTTGCGCCACGCGCTTCTGTCACAGCGCCCGCGCCCGCACTATGTGGTAACGGTGCCGGCCAGGATCGGTGTGGCGCTGAAACGCGTCTTGCCGGCATCCTTGCTTTATCGCGTGCTCGCCAGGCGCGCCTGACCGAACCTGAACCGGAGCCCGCCAGATGCTCATCACCTTGAAGATCCTCGCCGTCATCGCCATGGCCGCCGTGGTGATCGTGCTGGTCCGCGGTCTGATCAACATGATGCGCGGCGGCTCCGGCATCACCTCGAACAAGCTGATGCAGACGCGCATCATGCTGCAGGCCGTGGCCTTGGCGCTGCTGTTGCTGGTGGTGTATTTCACGCGCAAATAGCGCGGCTGAGGGGGATCGCGTGGTCAAGCTCAACAAGATCTACACCCGCACCGGCGACGACGGCACGACAGGGCTCGGCACCGGCGAGCGGCGGCTGAAATCCGACCTGCGCGTCGATGCCTACGGCACCGTCGACGAGGCCAATGCCTGCATCGGCATGGCCCGCCTTCACACCGGCGCGGCGCATCCCGCGATCGACGCCATGCTGTCGCGCATCCAGAACGATCTGTTCGATCTGGGAGCCGACCTCGCCGTGCCGGACGATGGCAAGCCCTTGGAATACGAGCCGCTGCGCATCGTCGCCACCCAGACCGACCGCGTCGAACAGGATATTGACGCGCTCAACAAAAGCCTGCGGCCGCTGAAATCCTTCGTGCTGAACGGCGGCACGCCGGCGGCCGCCGCGCTCCATCTGGCCCGCACCGTGGCGCGCCGCGCCGAGCGCCTGATGGTGGCGCTGGCGCAGGATCCGGCCGAGCATGTCAACCGCGAGGCGCTCAAATACATCAACCGTGTCTCGGATTTCCTGTTCGTCGCCGCCCGCGCGGTCAATGACAATGGAAAGGCCGACGTGCTATGGGTGCCTGGCAAGAACCGCTGAACTTTGGGGGCGGGAGGGTCCGATGTTCATCCCGCTTTACGACACCAACAGGCTGCGCCACATCCGCCTGCAATATGTGACGATCGGCCTGATCGTGGCGAACGTGCTCGTCTATCTGGCGACCATGCTTGGCGGTGAAAATTTCACCAATGCCGCGGTTCTCGGTCTCGGCTTCATCCCGTCGGTGGTTCACGACAAGGTCGAGCTCTCGCCCGAATTCGTCGTCATCCCCGAGAGCCTGAGCTACCTCAGCTATTCCTTCCTGCATGCCGACATCTTCCATCTCGGCGGCAACATGCTGTTCCTCTGGGTGTTCGGCGACAATGTCGAGGATGCGCTCGGCCACATACGCTACCTGATCTTCTATCTCGCCTGCGCCGTCGCCGGCGCCTTCTTCCAGGGGTTGGTGGCCTGGGATTCGCAGGTACCGTTGATCGGCGCCTCCGGCGCCATCGCCGGCGTCGTCGCGGCCTATCTGATCCTCTACCCCCGGGTGAAAGTCTGGGTGCTGGCCTTTGCCCGCATTCCGCTGCGCATCCCGGCCTTCATTCCGCTGATCCTGTGGATCCTGTTCCAGATCGTGATGTTTGCCGCGGGCGGCGAGGACCAGATCTCCTGGGCCTGCCATATCGGCGGCATCATCGCCGGATCGATCCTGGTGCTGGTGCTGCGCAGCCGCGGCGTGCCGCTACTGGCCGGCGCCGACGGCGAGCCGGATCCGACGCCCAATGTCCAGCAGGCGCCTGTTCCTGTCGAACCGGCCGCTGGCGACCCGGCCCAGCCGGCGTCGCAATGGGGCCGTGGAGCAGCGACGCCCCGCGACTGAACCGATTTGGGTGTGTCGTGGGATATTGACGCGCCGATTTGCCGCCACTACGGAAACGGCACCGTTGGGCGGATATTCCGCCCGTAATGTCGGCTTTCGACAACTCTGACCGGGCGCACGCTGGTATAGCGCCCCGACTATCTCAGGAGAGGTGACAGGAAAATGAAGATCCTTGTGCCCGTGAAGCGGGTTGTGGACGCCAACGTCAAGGTCCGGGTGAAAGCCGATGGACTGGGCGTTGAGCTTGCCAACGTCAAGATGGCGATGAACCCGTTCGACGAGATCGCGGTCGAGGAAGCGATCCGCATCAAGGAAGCCGGCAAGGCGGAAGAGATCATCGTCGTCTCGGTCGGCCCGCAGCAGGCGCAGGAGACGCTGCGCACCGCGCTCGCCATGGGCGCCGACCGCGCCATCCTGGTGAAGACCGACGAGCAGACCGAGCCGCTGGGCGTCGCCAAGGTGCTGAAGGGCGTGGTCGAGGCCGAGGCGCCCGGCCTCGTCATCCTCGGCAAGCAGGCGATCGACGACGATTCGAACCAGACCGGCCAGATGCTGGCGGCACTGCTTGGTTGGTCGCAGGGCACCTTCGCGTCCAAGATCGTGCTCGAAGGCGATCATGCCAAGGTGACGCGCGAAGTCGACGGCGGCCTGCAGACGGTGGAGCTGAAGATGCCGGCGATCGTCACCGCCGACCTGCGCCTCAATCAGCCGCGCTATGCCTCGCTGCCCAACATCATGAAGGCCAAGAAGAAGCCGCTCGACGAGAAGAGCCCGGCCGACTACGGCGCCGACGTCAAGCCACGCCTCAAGGTGGTCAAGACCGAGGAACCGAGCGGCCGCAAGGCGGGCGTCAAGGTGAAGTCAGTGGCCGAGCTCGTCGAGAAGCTAAAGAACGAAGCCGGCGTGCTCTGAGCGGTCAGGAAAGGATAAAGAAAATGGCAATTCTCCTCATCGCCGAACACGACAACGCAAGTCTTTCCGACCAGACAGCCAAGGCGCTGTCGGCCGCGCTGCAGATTGGCTCCGATGTCGACGTGCTGGTCGCCGGCAAGGGCGCCAAGGCTGCCGCCGACGCCGCCGCCAAGCTGAAGGGCGTCCGCAAGGTGCTGCTCGCCGAGGCCGACGAGCTTTCAGAACGCCTCGCCGAGCCGACCGCGGCTCTCATCGTCTCGCTGGCTGGCGGCTACGACACGATCGTCGCGCCCGCCACCTCGTCGGGCAAGAACGTCGCGCCGCGCGTGGCCGCCCTTCTCGACGTCGCCCAGGTGTCCGAGATCATCGAGGTCGTCTCGCCCGACACCTTCAAGCGGCCGATCTATGCCGGCAACGCCATCCAGACCGTGCAGTCGACCGACGCCAAGAAGGTCATCACGGTGCGCACCGCATCCTTCTCGGCGGCGCCGGAAGGCGGCTCGGCCTCGGTCGAAACGGCCAACGCCGCCGCCAATCCGGGCCTCTCCTCCTTCGTCGAGAACAAGCTCTCCGAGAACGATCGGCCGGAACTGACTTCGGCCAAGATCATCATCTCGGGTGGCCGCGCGCTCGGCTCCTCGGAGAAGTTCCAGGAAGTCATCCTGCCGGTCGCCGACAAGCTCGGCGCCGCCGTCGGCGCCTCGCGTGCCGCGGTCGACGCCGGCTACGCGCCGAACGACTGGCAAGTCGGACAGACCGGCAAGGTGGTCGCGCCCGACCTCTACATCGCCGTCGGCATCTCCGGCGCCATCCAGCACCTGGCCGGCATGAAGGATTCGAAGGTCATCGTCGCCATCAACAAGGACGAGGAAGCCCCGATCTTCCAGGTTGCCGACTACGGCCTGGTCGGCGATCTCTTCGTCATCCTGCCGGAGCTGCAAAAGGCGCTTTGACGCAGCCGGTTCCGGCATATTAAAATCCGAAGGGTGGGGTAGACGAAGTCGCCCCGCCCTTTTAGTTTGCACTGCACAAAAAGCGGGCCATCGAGGCCTGAAGCCAATCCGGCGATTTTGCGTCCGGATTGCAGGAAATAAACAAAAAGGAGCGTTTCCGCGCTTCAAAGAAGCGGAAATGCTCAGGACGGGATCGGGGTAATGAGCAAGATCGAGACGATCGGCATTGTCGGCGCGGGTCAGATGGGTGGCGGTATCGCCCATGTCTCGGCGCTCGGGGGCTACAAGGTCCTGATCCACGACGTGTCGCCCGACCGGATCGAGAAGGGCATCGCCACCGTCAGCGGCAACATGGCGCGCCAGGTCGGTTCCGGCAAGCTGGAGGAGACGGCGCGCAACGAAGCGATGGCGCGCATCTCCGCCGCCCCGGCCATGGCCGACCTCGCCGCCGCCGACCTTGTGATCGAAGCGGCGACCGAGGACGAGACGGTCAAGCGCAAGATCTACGCGCAGCTCTGCCCGCAGCTCAATCCGGAAGCGATCCTGGCGACCAACACCTCGTCCATCTCGATCACCCGGCTTGCCGCCCAGACCGATCGTCCCGAGCGCTTCATTGGCATACATTTCATGAACCCGGTGCCGGTGATGAAGCTGGTCGAGCTGGTGCGCGGCATCGCCACCGAGGACCAGACCTTCGAGGCGGCCAAGACCTATGTGAAGCACCTCGACAAGACGATCACCGTTTCCGAGGATTTCCCGGCCTTCATCGTCAACCGCATTCTGCTGCCGATGATCAACGAGGCGATCTACACGCTCTACGAAGGCGTCGGCACGGTCGACGCCATCGACACCGCCATGCGGCTCGGCGCCAACCACCCGATGGGACCGCTGCAGCTCGCCGACTTCATCGGCCTCGACACCTGCCTGTCGATCATGCAGGTGCTGCATGAGGGCCTGTCGGATTCGAAATACCGCCCCTGCCCGCTGCTGGTGAAATATGTCGAGGCCGGCTGGCTCGGCCGCAAGACCGGCCGCGGCTTCTACGACTATCGCGGCGACCATCCGGTGCCGACGCGCTGATCTTCGCCGGCTGAACCCTTTCGGCGCGGCTCAGGAGGCCGCGGCAAGCGGCGGAGGCCGCACGACGCCTTTCGAAACATCCTCGGTCGAAACTTCGTCGGGTGCCGCCGAAACGCAGCCGCGTCCTGCCGCCTTGGCGGCATAGCAGGCGGCGTCGGCGCGGGCGATGATCTCGTCCACTTCGCCGCAACCGGCGCGGATCGGCGCGAGCCCGATGCTGGCGCCGATCGAATGCGGGCGCCCGTCCCAGCTGAAATTGAGGTTGCGGATGGCGTCGATGATCGAGCGCGCCGCGATCGGCCCACGCGCCGCGGCGCCCGATTTGAGGATGACGGCGAACTCGTCGCCGCCGAGCCGCGCGACGATGTCTTCCGGGCCAAGCACATTGCGCAGGGCGTCGGCCACGCGCTTGAGCAGCGCATCGCCCGCGGCATGGCCGCCGGTGTCGTTGACCGCCTTGAAGTGGTCGAGGTCGACGAACATGAACTGATGCTCGCCGCCATTGAGACGGCACTGGTCGACAAGTTCCTCCATAGTGCGGATGAAGCTCGAGCGGTTGGCGAGCCCGGTCAGCGCGTCATGGGCGGCGGCGTAGGCCAGCTGGCGCTGCAGGGCGCGCGCGTCGGTGAAATCCTGGAAGACGATGACGAGGCCGCAGAACTCGTCGCGGTCGTTCATCATCGGCGACGCCACCTGGCGGATGCTGCAGCGCGTGTCGTCGCGCCGGACAAGGACAGCCCGCGTGTTCTGGTCGCAGTGCGGCCGCTCGCTCGTCGAAGGGCGCGTCAGCCCGATCCTCTGTCCGCTTTTCTCGTCGACCGCCCAATAAACATGGCCGAGCACCTTGCCCATAGCCTCGCCAACGTCAACTCCGGTGAGCTTTTCGGCAACCGGGTTCATGAAGGTGACGCGATTGGCGGCATCGGTGCAGATCACCGCGTCGCCGATCGACTGCAGCGTCACCCTGAGACGTTCCTTCTCGTCGGCCAGCATCGCCGCCGAGACCATCAGCCGCGCCTCGGCCTCTTTGCGCTCGGTGATATCGGTCAGGCTGCCGATGGCCTGGACCAGCCGGCCCTCGCCGTCACGCTCGATCACCTTGCCGCGGTCGAGGATCCAGACCCAGTGGCCGTCCTTGTGCCGCATCCGGAACTCCGCCTCGAAAAAGGCCGTCTCGCCGGCAAGGTGCGCGCGATCCGCCTCGGCGACGCGCTCGCGATCGTCGGGGTGGATCATGGTCAGCCAGCGGTCGGGGTCGCCGTCGAGCTCGCCGTCGGCATAGCCCAGCATCTTCACCCAGGTTTCGGAATAGGTCGTGCCGCCCTTGCGCATATCGAGGCTCCAGATGCCCTGCCCGGCACTGGTGAGCGCGAAATTCCATCGAGTCTCGGCCTCGGCGATGCGCGCCTCGGCCTGCCTGCGGGCGTCGATGTCCTCGATCTGCGACACCAGATAAAGCGGCTTGCCTGTGTCCTCGTCGCGGATGACCGAGCCGGCAAGCTGCGCCCAGACCGGAGTCCCGTCTTTCCTGAGGTAGCGCTTTTCGAAATGGTAGGAGCTGATCCGGCCTTCCCGCACGTTCATCATCGTCTCGCGGCCGATCGAAAGATCGTCCGGATGCGTGATCTGCGGGAAGGTCAGCGCCTCGATCTCCGCGCGGCTGTAGCCGAGCATGGCTGCGAAGGCAGGGTTGGCCTGCTGGATGCGACCGTCGAGGCCGACAATGGCGACGCCGATCGCCGAATCCTCCATGGCGCGGCGGAAGCGTTGCTCGCTCTCGGCTATCTGCCGGCGATCGTCGACGATGCGGTGAATGAACAGCGCCGACAAAAACAGCGTCGCGGCGGTGATGGCGACGGATATCTGCAGGCAGAGCCTCAGCGCGTCGCCGCCCAGTTCAAGACGCGGCAGCAGGATCGACACGGCTGCGGCAACCAGGCCGACCACCAGCAGACCCTGCGCAGCGTGCCTGTCGGCACGGAGCCCTTTCCAGTTCAACCACGCCACGATGCGATCCCACCCAACACGCAACTGCACGTTGCCACAACCCTGGCGGATCGGTTTTAAGGAATGGTTGCGTGGACGTTGGCGATCACTCCGCTAACCGGCAAACAATTGCCGGCATGCTTAAGGTACTGTTTCCAAACTCTACCGAAGAATCGGTGTGTGGCGGCTACCAGCGTACGAAGAGCCGGCCGCCGATGGCTCCGAGCAGCGTCAGGAAGGCGATCGCGACCGTATACCAGGTAGCGACGAAGAGCGGTGAATCGTCGAAGCAATGCGCGGCATAGAAGGTTGCCGCGAGCCCGCCCGCGAGCAGGCCGGCGACGGCGCCGGCAAGCACCGGCCGCGTCGGCGCGCCGTAACGCAGCATGCCGAGGAAGATCGCCAGCGGACCGATGCCGATCAGCGGGATGAAGCTCATGCAGATCATCATGTTCGTGCCGACGAGCCGCTTGCCCCAATCGGCCTCGGGCACGACAAATAGCTCGAGGATCACGGCCAGCACGACCAGAAGCGGCGCGGCGATCATCCAGGCCATTGCCCGCCTGGTCGAAGCACCCGGCATCGACAGCGCGCGGATCAGCGCGAAGGCGCTGACCGCAAGCACCAGCGTGAACAGGAATTTCGACATGAAGCGCATCGTGTGCATGGCCAGCATGATGTCGGGGCGCGGCCCGATGGTCCCAAAGAAAACCACCGCCGCGATCACCACGGCCACGCCGACCGCCAGCCACCAGGCCTTGCCCATCGGCATCGCCTTGTCGCGGGCATCGGCGTCGAGCGCCTTGATGAGATCCTCGGTCCTCATGTCACTGTCGTCCAAATCTTTTTGCGATCGCGGCGAGGCCGCGATGCAGCGAGACCCGCACCGCCGTCTCGCTGATGCCGAGCTTGGCCGCCGTCTCGCCGATCGACTGCCCGTCGACCGAGATCGAGGAGACCACCGAGCGTTGCGCGGGCGGCAACCCGTCGAGCGCCCGGTTGATATCGCGCTCGCTCACCGTCTCCGCCTCCGGCTCGGCGAAGGTTTCGGCGATCTCGTCGATCTCGACCTCGATGCGCCGCCCGCGCCTGCGGAACGCGTCGATCAGCTTGAAGCGGGCGATCGCATAGATCCAGGGCAACACCGGCGCATCCGGCCGCCAAGTGTGGCGTTTCACATGAATGGCCAGCAAGGTTTCCTGCACGACATCCTCGGGGTCGACCCCGCCCTGAACGATTTTGCGCCGGACAAAGCCGCGAACGAGGGTGGCGACCCGGTGCAGAAAGTCGGCATAAGCCCTTTCGTCTCCACCGATCGCGACCCTGAGCAGCCGGGAAAGCTCGGCCTCGTCCTTGCCGGTCACAAGAGTTTACCCCCAGATGTTCGCGTCTCGGCCTTGGTTTGTTACGTGGCCGGCGAAATAATGTCCAAGCCAAACTACCGCAAAATCACGAAAGTTTGCGGCATGGCGACCGATTGAAGCAGGGTCACAATGTTGACTACAATAATCAGGTATTGATAGGTGCAGCCGTGCCCGAACCACTCTGTCTCCAGATTTGAGGATGATGCCCATGAAGATTGCCCTTTCCACGCTCGCCACCGCGCTGGCGATCGGCCTGATCGCCGCCCCGGCCATGGCCGAGGATCAAGGCATCATCGTGTACAATGCCCAGCATGAGAGCCTCGCCAAGGAATGGGCGGCGGGCTTCACCAGGGAAACCGGCATCAAGGTCACGTTGCGCAACGGCGGTGACAGCGATTTTTCCAACCAGATCGTCGCAGAGGGCGCGGCCTCGCCGGCCGACGTGTTCCTGACCGAGAATTCGCCGGCCATGGCGCTGGTCGAGGCGGCCGGCCTGTTCGCGCCGGTCGACGCCGATACGCTGGCGCAGGTTCCGCAGGAATACCAGCCGTCGAGCGGCAAGTGGGTCGGCGTCGCCGCCCGCAGCACCGTCTTTGCCTACAACAAGGACAAGCTCAAGGAAGACCAGTTGCCCAAGTCGCTGCTCGATCTTGCCGATCCGAGCTGGAAGAGCCGCTGGGCCGCTTCGCCGTCCGGCGCCGACTTCCAGGCCATCGTCAGCGCGCTGCTGCAGATCAAGGGCGAAGCCGCCACCGCCGACTGGCTGAAGGCGATGAAGGCGAACTTCACGGCCTACAAGGGCAACTCGACGGTGATGAAGGCGGTCAATGCCGGGGAGATCGATGGCGGCGTGATCTACCACTATTACTATTTCGGCGATCAGGCCAAGACGGGCGAAAACAGCGGGAATGTCGCCCTGCACTATTTCAAGAACCAGGACCCGGGCGCCTTCGTTTCGGTGTCGGGCGGCGGCGTGCTGGCTTCCAGCAAGCATCCGAAGGAAGCCCAGGCATTCCTGAAGTGGGTGACCGGCAAGGGCGGCCAGGACGTGCTGAAGACCGGCACGTCCTATGAATATGCGGTCGGCAACGGTGCCGAGTCCAACCCGAAGCTGGTGCCGCTCCCCGACCTGCAGGCGCCGAAAGTCGATCCGGCGACGCTGAATTCCAAGAAGGTTATCGACCTGATGACGCAAGCCGGCTTGCTTTAGTTCGCGTTGGTCCTAAAAGGGCAAACGACCGTGCTCCCGCGGCAATTCGCCTTCCGCGGGAGCGTTTTTGTTTGGAGATCGCCTCGTCGATGACAGTCGACTGCGCTTCGATCCGCCTGAGTGGCACATCGCACCGCTTCCGCCGGCAGGCGGAGGCGACCCGGCGGCCTGCCTGATGCAGTCGGCGATCGACATGACGCCGGCAAGACTGCCGGCGGCCGGGATGAAGAAGCACCGGTCCATCTCGTGGATCACGCTCGCCGCCGCTCTGATCGCGCTTATCGCGCTGCTGCCGCTCGCCTTCATCGTCTGGGTGGCGATCCAGACCGGCTGGGATACCGTGGCGGCGCTGATCTTCCGCCCGCGCGTCGGCGAATTGCTGGTCAACACCGTGCTCCTCGTCGTTGTCGCCGTGCCGATCGCCATCGTGCTGTCGGTGGCGCTGGCCTGGCTGACCGAGCGCAGCGACCTGCCAGGTAACCGCTGGTGGTCGTGGCTTTCGGTCGCGCCGCTCGCCATTCCCGCTTTCGTGCACAGTTATGCCTGGATCAGCTTCGTTCCGGGCCTGCACGGGCTGTGGGCCGGCGTGCTGGTCTCCGTCATCGCCTATTTCCCTTTCCTCTACTTGCCGATCGCCGCCGCGCTGCGCCGGCTCGATCCGGCGCTGGAGGACGCGGCCGCGGCGCTTGGTCTTGATCCTTGGCGGGTTTTCGCGCGCGTCGTGCTGCCGCAGCTCAGGCTCGCCATCTGCGGCGGCTCGCTGCTGGTCGGCCTGCATCTTCTGGCCGAATACGGCCTCTATGTCTTCATCCGCTTCGACACCTTCACCACCGCGATCGTCGACCAGTTCCAGTCGACCTTCAACGGTCCGGCGGCCAACATGCTGGCCGCCGTGCTGGTGGTCTGCTGCCTTTTCCTGCTCGCTCTCGAGGTGATGATACGCGGCGAGGAGCGCTATGCCCGCGTCGGTTCCGGCGCCGCGCGCCAGCAGCAGCGCGCTCGCCTGGGCCGCGCCACCTTGCCCTGCCTGCTTTTGCCGGCGGGCGTCGCGCTGCTGTCGCTCGGCGTGCCCTTCGTCACGGTCAGCCGCTGGTTGATCGCCGGCGGCACGGAAGTCTGGCGTTGGGACGAGATCGGCCTGGCGCTCGGCCAGACGTTGTTCCTCGCCATCGCCGGCGCGGTGCTTGCAACGATTGCCGCCATGCCGATGGCCTGGATCTCGATCCGCGCGCCGGGACGGCTGCAGCGACTGCTCGAGAGCTGCAACTATATCGTCGGCGCGTTGCCGGGCGTGGTCATCGCGCTGGCGTTGGTGACCATCACCGTGCGCGTCGCGCTGCCGCTCTACCAGACGCTGTTCACCATCCTGTTCGGTTACGCGCTGATGTTCCTGCCGCGCGCGCTGATAAGCTTGCGCGCCTCGATCGCACAGGCGCCGGTGGAGCTGGAGCGCGCCGCTTCCAGCCTCGGCCGTCCGCCGGTCAAGGCGCTGTGGTCGACGACAATCCGTCTGTCGGCGCCGGGTGCGGCGGCCGGCATGGCGATGGTGGCGCTCGGCATCACCAACGAGCTCACCGCCACTCAGATGCTGGCGCCCAACGGCACCCGCACGCTGGCGATGGCCTTCTGGTCCTACAGCGGCGAGATCGACTACGCCTCCGCCGCCCCTTATGCGCTGATCATGGTGGCGATGTCGTTGCCGATGACCTGGTGGCTCTACGTCCAATCGAAGCGGATGGCCGGACGATGAGCTTTCTCGAACTCAGTGGCGTCGCGAAGAATTATGGCCCGGTGGCGGCGCTCGCCGGCGTCGACCTGGCTGTCGAGAGCGGCAGCCGCACCGCGATCGTCGGGCCGTCCGGCTGCGGCAAGACAACCTTGCTCAGGCTGATCGCCGGCTTCGAGGCGCCGGACCGCGGTCGCATCGCGCTCGACGGCAAGGTGCTCGCCAATGGCGGCGCGGCCGTGCCGGCGCATCGCCGTGGCATCGGCGTCGTCGCGCAGGACGGCGCTCTGTTCCCACATCTCACCATTGCCGACAATATCGGTTTCGGCATCGCTCGGAATGCCGATAGACGAGCCGAGCATATCGTCGAGCTCGCCTACATCGTCGGACTGGACAAGGCGATCCTGAAGCGGCGGCCGCACGAGCTTTCCGGCGGCCAGCAGCAGCGCGTGGCGCTTGCCCGCGCCATGGCCATGAAGCCCAGGCTGATGCTGCTCGACGAGCCGTTCTCGGCGCTCGACACCGGGCTTCGCGCGTCGATGCGCAAGGCGGTGGCCGAGCTTCTGGAAGAGGCGGGCATCACCACCATACTGGTCACGCACGACCAGGCCGAGGCGCTCTCCTTCGCTAGCCAGGTGGCGGTGATGCGCGACGGCCTGTTCTCGCAGGTCGGCACGCCGCGCGAGCTCTATTTCCAACCCAGGGACAGGATGGTCGCCGAGTTCCTCGGCGACGCCATCATCGTGCCGGCGAGGATCGTGGACGGTTTTGCCGTGTCGCGGCTCGGCCGCATCGCGGTCGACACAAAGGAACGGCGCGATGTCGCGCGCATCATGCTGCGGCCCGAGCAGGTCCTGCTCAAGCGGACCTCGCGCGAGGGCATGTCCGGCACGCCGGACATGCTGTTCGGCGAAGTGACGGACTGCGAGTTCGCCGGCTCGGTCTGCACCGTCGCGGTGCGGCTGCTCAACAGCCCGGATCCGCCCGACGCCGCTGCCATCGGGAACACGCCGCTCGTCCTGCGCAGGACAGGCATGGACGCGCCGGCTGTAGGCGAGATCGTGCGCCTCACCTTCACCGGCAAGGCACATGTCTTTGCTTGATCTCCGTCTTGAGAATAATGCAATATTGCATTATTTTTAGCACTTGAGCAATTCCAGGAAAAGTGTGAGCGGTTTTCCGTCAGGAATTGCGACAAAAGAAGGAGATAGAGCGGTTCGCCGTTTCCGTGGAACGGTGAACCACTCTAGCAGGCTACATCATGACGACTTTGACTGTTACCGCACGGGGCCAGGTCACATTCCGGAAGGACGTGCTCAAGCACCTTGGCATTCAGCCCGGCGACAAGATCAGGCTTGATCTTCTGCCTGGTGGACGGGCGGAGCTGAAAGCTGACCGGGGCAAGGGCTCGTGGCAAGAGCTGAGCGGGATGCTCAAGGGCAAAACGAACGGCGCACGGCTTTCGATCGAGGAGATCAACGATGCGATCGCCGGCGCCGGTGCTTCGAGCGGGATGCGCGGAATCGAGCGCAAGTGAAGATCAACCTCGACACCAACGTGCTGTTGCGCCTTGTTGTCGGAGACGACGAAGCGCAGCAACGGACAGCAGCCGAGACCCTGGAAGGGGCCGAGTTGGTCGCGATCAGCGTTCAAGCGCTCTGCGAGTTTGTTTGGGTGCTGGATAGAAGTTACCGGGTTGCGCGGCCGGACATATCCGCTTCGATCCGCCGCATCCTCGATATGCGCAATGTCGTAGCCAACCGACCAACGATCGAAGCGGGCCTGGCTGTGCTCGACGCTGGTGGAGATTTCGCGGATGGCGTGATCGCGTTCGACGGTCAGTGGCTCGGTGGCGAAACCTTCGTGTCCTTCGATAGGAAAGCGGTAAAGCAGGTCGATGGGCAGGGAACGTCCACACTGTTGCTCGGGTGATTTCTACCGCACGCGCTGTCCCGTCGCCGGCGACCATAGCGGCCATTGCTCGAGGAAATCGCAGCTGTGGATGACGACGCGCTGGCTATCGATCAGGATGATCGAATAGGCGGGCGGCGCCTGCTCGACAACCTCGTCGCCGACGAGATCGAGCATGAAGCGGGCATGCAGGCCGCGCTGCACCGAGAAGGGGATACCGGCGACAGTGCCGGCGATGTCGCGGTGGACATGGCCGAAGAAGATGTAGCGGACATTGCCGTGGCGGGTCAGCACATCGAGTAGCCGCTGCGGCTGTTCGAGGCCGAGCGGGTCGAGCAGCGTGAGCCCGAGTTCTACCGGCGGATGATGCAGGAAGATATAGGCCGCCTTGCCTGCCGCCTCGCCAAGCCGTGCATCGAGCCAGGCAAGCCGGTTGTCGCACAACTCGCCGGTGACACGGCCTTCCGCCAGGCTGTCGAGAAAAACCAGCCGCCCCTCCGGCGTGTCGAAAACCGATTGCGCGAAGCCGTTGCCGTCGGTTCCATTCTCGGGAAAGGCGGCGATGAGATTGGCGCGCCGGTCGTGGTTGCCGGGCAATAGACGGTAAGGCACGGTCAGCCGGCTCAGCGCCGCCTTCAGGTCGGCATAGCTCTCGGCCTCTCCGTCATCGGTCAGGTCGCCGGTGAAGATGCAGAGCGTCGCATCGCTGTGACGTTGATTGATATGATCGATGCATCGATCGAGTCGTTCATTCAGGTTCGCGCCGTAGCGTATCTCGCGCCGACGACCGAGATGGACGTCGGTGACCTGGATGATTTTCATTGCATGAACCCTCAAATCAAATTCACAACGTCGCCGGAGCCGGTTCCGGCACCGAGGCCTTGAACACGTCGAGCCTGCCACCCGTCTCCGAGGAGAAGAAGTGCAGGTCCGATTCGGCGAACTGCAGGCCGATCGTGCTGCCCGGTTCGGGGTGGACGGTCTCCGACGTCACGATGGAGAAAGGCGCGCCGTCGAGATCGACATAGACGACGCGGCCGGCGCCCAACTCTTCGATGAGATCGACAGTCGCCGCGAGCGCTCCCGGCGTGCCCGGCGCCACCATGCGCACCGCCTCCGGCCGAATCCCGACCGCGACTTTCGCGCCCACGGGAACGCCCGTGCGCGACACATTGAGCTTGCGGCTGCCGCCGAGCAATGACAGCCCGTCGAGCGTGACGGTGCCTTCGAGCATGTTCATCGCCGGCGCGCCGACGAAGGTGGCGACGAAGCGGCTTGCCGGGCGGCTGTAGACTTCCGCCGGCGTGCCGACCTGCTCGACGCGACCGCCATTCATCACCACCAGCCGGTCGGCCAGCGTCATCGCCTCGACCTGGTCATGCGTGACGAAGACCGAGGTGGCGCTGAGGCGCCGGTGCAGCTTGCGGATCTCGGAGCGCATCTGCACGCGCAGCTTGGCGTCGAGGTTGGAGAGCGGCTCGTCGAAGAGGAACACCTTCGGCTCGCGGATCATGGCGCGGCCCATGGCGACGCGCTGACGCTGGCCGCCGGAGAGCGCCATCGGCTTGCGGTCGAGCAGGTGCTCCAGCTCCAGGACGCGCGCCACCGCCTGGACGCGCTGGGTGCGCTCGGCCGACGCAACGCCGGCTACCTTCAGCGAATAGCCGATATTCTGTGCCACGCTCATATGCGGGTAGAGCGCGTAGTTCTGGAACACCATGGCGCAGCCGCGCTCGCGCGGCTCGAGCCTGTTGACCACCGTGCCGTCGATCGCGATCGTGCCGTCGGAAATCTCTTCCAGCCCGGCGATCATCCTGAGCAGCGTGGACTTGCCGCAGCCCGACGGCCCCAGGATGACGACGAATTCGCCCGAGGCGAAGTCGAGGTCGACGCCGTGCACGACCTGCGTCTTGGCGTAGTTCTTCTTGACGCCGCGAATGGTGATGGAGGCCATTTTTGTCTCCCTATTTTTCGGTGGCGATCAGGCCGCGCACGAACCAGCGCTGCATCAAGACCACGACGATCAGCGGCGGCAGCATGACGATCAGCGTGCCGGCCATGGCGATATGCCATTCCGGCGCGCCGCCGACATTGGGTATGAGCTGCTTCAACTCGGTCACCGCCATCGCATGTGACTGGTCGGTGGTGATGAGCAACGGCCACAGATACTGGTTCCAGGCCCACAGGAACATGATGGTGCCGAGTGCCGCCATGTTGTTGCGCGACAGCGGCAGAAGGATGTCGACGAAGAAGCGCAGCGCGCCGGCGCCGTCCATGCGCGCCGCCTCGGTCAACTCGTCCGGCACGGTCAGGAAGAACTGGCGGTAGAGGAACGTGCCGGTGGCGGTGGCGACCAGCGGCAGGATCAGGCCGCTATAGGAGTTGAGCAGTCCCAGGCTGAGCGAAACCTGCACGCCCGAGACCTTTTCGATCAGCCAGGAGAGGCCGGTCAGGTCCATGATCGCCTGATAGGGCTCGAGCACGTTGGCGACCACCGCGTAGGTCGGCACGATGCGCACCTCGAGCGGCAGCATCAGCGTGATGAAGATCAGCCAGAACATCAGCATGCGGCCGGGATAGCGGAAATAGACGATCGAGAACGCGGTCAGCGCCGAGATGATCACTTTGCCGGCGGCGACGCCAAACGCCATGATGAAAGAGTTGAGCAGCTTCGGACCGAGATCGGCGGTCGTCCACGCCGTCTTGATGTTGACCCAGAAATCGCTGCCCGGCAGCAGCGACATCGGCACGTCGTTGACGTCCTTCAGATTGTGCGAGGCGGCGATCGCGACGATAGCAAACGGCGCCACGCAGAATACGAAGCCCGCGAACAGGATCAGATGCGTGAAGAAATTGAGGATCGGGGTGCGCTCGACCATGGCCGCCTCACCGGTAATGCACGCGCCGCTCGATAAAGCGGAACTGAACGATGGTAAGGGCGATGATGAGCAGCATCAGGATGATGCTCTGTGCGGCGGCGCCTGAATAATCCAAACCTTTGAAGCCGTCGGAATAGATCTTGTAGACCATCAGATTGGTGGCGTTGGCCGGGCCGCCGGCGGTCATGATGTCGACGATGCCGAAGGAGTCCTGGAAGCTCTCGGTGATGTTGATGACCAGCAGGAAGAAGATCGTCGGCGTGATCAGCGGGAACTGGATATCCCAGAAACGCCGGATGACGCCCGAGCCGTCCATCGCCGCCGCCTCGATCAGCGAGCGCGGAATCGCCTGGAAGGCGGCGAGGAAGAAGATGAAATTATAGCCGACATATTTCCAGGAAAAGGCGATGATGATCGAGGCCATGGCGTCGGCGCCGTCGAGGCCCGGGTCCCAGAAGCCGGGCCAGGCTCGGTTGACGACGGCCATGAAGCCGGCTTCCGGCGCCAGGATGAAGCGAAATGCCAGCGCAAGCGCCGGCGCGGCGATGCCGTAGGGCCAGATCAGCACCACGCGATACAGCCATGAGCCGGCAAGTTGCCGGTCGGTCAAGGCGGCGAGCACCAGCGCGATTGTCATCGCCAGACCCGTGCTGATGCCGGCGAAGATCATGCTGGCGGTGATCGAGTCCCAGTAGCTGGCGTTGGACAGGATCGAGCGGAAATTGTCGAGCCCGACCCAGATATTGCCGCCGCCCCAAGGCTGCTGCAGCGTCAGCGACCAGTACACGGCCTGCCCGGCCGGCCAGTAGAAGAAGGTGAAGATCAGGAAAAGCTGCGGCACGGCGAACAGGATGCCGATCGTCCATTTGCTGAAAGTGACGCGTTTTTCCATCGATCCGCCGATGTCGTTGAACCGCCAACCCGCTCTCGCGGCACAAGACTAAAGCATGTCTCCCGAAAGTGGGAACCGGTTTCGGGACAAAGACATGCGTAAATCAAAACCCATAGGAAATGGCCGCCCGTCGATGCTCGGCGGGCGGCCGTTCCAGTATCCGGGATCAGGGCAGGGTCTTACCCGGATAGGTCTGCTGGAAGCGATCGAGGATCGCGTCGCCATTCTTGACCAGCGCGTCGAGGCCTTCCTGCACGCTGACCTTGTTGGCGAAGATCGCCTGCATCTGGGTGCCGAACTCGGCGCGGATCTGGGTGAAGTTGCCGAGGCGAACGCCGCGGGTGATGTCGGTCGGCTCCGACGCGGTCAGGCTGGCGATAGCCACTTCGCGGCCCTTATAGGGCGCCTTGTCGTAGAAGCCGTTGGACTTCATGAAATCGAAGCCCGACTTCGTCACCGGAATGTAGCCGGTGTTGGTCGACCAGAACAAAGCGGTCTTGGGGTCGTGGATGAAGTTGAGGAACGCGGCCGCGCCCTTGTATTCGCCGTCCGACTTGCCCGACAGCACCCACAGCGAAGCGCCGCCTACCAGCGAATTCTTGCGCTCGGTGCCGGCATAGACCGGCAGCTCGGCGACGTCCCAGTTCATGCCTTCCTTCTGCGTGCGGCCGACCGTGCCGTGGTCGCCGACCGAGGTCAGGATGAGCTGGCAGGTGCCGGTGGCGAAAGCCTGAACCATATCCTGGCCGAGGTCCTTCGACTTGATCTTGACCAAGCCGGCGTCATACCACTTCTTGAGGTCGGTGACGTACTGGACGAACTTGGTCTTGTTGACTTCGAGGCGGGCGTCGAGGCCGTCATAGCCGTTGTTCTTGGTGGCGACCGGCTGGTTGTGCAGCGCCGAGAACTGCTCCATCAGCTGCCAGCTTTCGTTGGCCGAGATGTTGATCGCCATCGGGCAATCATAGCCGGCGTCCTTCAGAGCCTGGAGGTCGGCGGCGACATCTTCCCAGGTCTTCGGCGCCTCGGTCTTGCCGATCTTGGCGAAGGCGTCCTTGTTCCAGTACATCAGCGCGGTCGACGAGTTGAACGGGAAGGACAGCATCTCGCCCTTCGACGTCGCGTAATAGCGCGCGATGCCTGGGAAATAGTCGCTGTAGTCGATCTTGTAGCCGTTTTCTTCCATCAGCTTGTCGGCGGGCTTGTAGGCGCCCGACAACATCATAGTGGCGGTGCCTACGTCATAGACCTGGACGACGGTGGGCTGCTTGCCGGCGCGGAAGGCGGCGATCGTGTTCTGCAGCGTGGCGTCGTAATTGCCCTGGCTGGTGCAGACGACCTCGTAGTCCTTCTGGGATTCGTTGAAGTTCTTGCACAGCGTATCGACGACGCGGGCGAGATCGCCGGAAAGACCGAACCAGAAATCGAATTTGACCGGCTCCGCAAAAGCAGGAACCGCGAGCGCGCTGCTGAGCGCGCCGGCGGCAAGGGCGGCAAAGCCCCGCTTGATGATCGTCATGGTTTTTCCCTCTTGATTGGCAGTGTGACAAGGGTTTTGCGCAAGTCCTTGCCCGCTCTCATAGAGAAGGTATGTGACAGTTCTGTTGTGGCCCTTGGACCGGTAAGCGGTTCCTGTGGACAGCCAGTCTCTCCTCCCCTGGCAGCGGTCGCGCCGGCATGAAAACGTCACATCGGCGCTCTAGGAAGCTAGGGCGCCTCGAAGCGCCGAAAAGGCCTTCCGTGATTAACCGGCTAACTGGATGAGAAGAGACATGCTGGTCCCGCAGCTCACGCACGTGCCTGTCGCCGCCCGCAACGCGATGCGGAACGGACCGCGCGACAGCGCCACCCATCTGCGCCACGCCGCCGCCGTTCCCGCCCTGGGCGAGATCGAGATCGGCGGCCAGGCGACGCGGGAGAGCGTCGGCGGGAGCCTGACCGTCATGGCCTGGAACGTCGAGCGGCTGCGCCATGTCGATGCCATCGCCGCAACGATCGCCGGCCGGGCGCCAGACGTCGTGCTGCTGTCCGAGGTCGACAAAGGCATGGCCCGCTCCGGCAACGGCCATCTGTTGAGCCGGCTTGCCGATCGTCTGGGCCATTCCTACGCCTATGGCGTCGAGTTCCTGGAACTCGGCACCGGCAATGAGACGGAGCAAGTGGCAAATGGCGGCGCCGAGAACACGGAGGGCTTCCATGGCAATGCCGTAACCAGTGCCGTTCCGCTGCTGCGGCCTTTTCTCATTCGCCTGGACGCGGCCGGCGCCTGGTTCCTGCCGGAGCACGGCCAGCCGCGCATTGGCGGCCGCATGGCGCTTGGCGGGCAGGTGATGGTCGGCGACCATCGGGTCACCGTCGTTTCGGTGCATCTCGAAAACCGCACCACGCCTGCCGGCCGCGCCGACCAGACGCGCCATCTCCTCGACGCCATCGACAGGTATGACGCGGAGGCGCCGGTCCTGATCGGCGGCGACTTCAACACGCTGACCGCCACATACCCGGAACGCAATGACGATCCTGCGGCGTGGCTAAAGCGCGTTGCCGCCGAACCGGACCGGCTGATGTATCCGGAGCGCCATGAGCCTTTGTTCGCGGTGTTTGCCGGGCATGGCTACGACTGGAAGACGGCCAATGCTTTCGACAAGCCCACCCAGCGGCGCGCGGTCGGCGACTTGACGCCAGCCGGCCATATCGACTGGTTCTTCACCCGCGGCCTCACGGCAAGCGCGCCGGCGACGCTGCCGGCGGTATTGCCGGACGGCAGCCCGAGCGCCGATCACGAGGCGCTGGTGGTCACGGTGCGGGTGAAGTAACGGCCTGCCGGATCGACACAATCGATCCCGAGATCGTTCCGGCGCATCAATACAACCTGGAAAGCACGCAACGGTTGCGGGCAGCATAATCGATTCTTCAGCCGTCCGGTCCTAATCAATCATGTTGCCTTGATTGATGGGGGAAGATCAGGTGAAGCAAGATGCTGACCGTCTATAATTGCATCGTGAACGAGCACGACCTGAGACTGGTGGCACTGGCCGCGCTCATTTGCGGAATCTCCTGTTTCTCCGCCGTCAACCTGCTTCGCCATGTCGACCAATCGACGAGCCGAAACCGTCATGTGTGGTTGCTGATTGCAGCCGCGTCGACCGGCTTCGGCATATGGGCGACGCACTTCATCGCCATGATCGCCTTCACGCCGGGAATACCCAACGCCTACAACGCCGAGCTTTCGGTGGCTTCGCTGGCGATGTCCGTCATCCTGACCGCGGCCGGTATGTGGATCGCGACGGTGCGCCGTAGCATCGACCACTGCCTCGTCGGCGGCGCCGTGCTCGGCATCGGCATTGCGGCGATGCATTATACCGGCATGGCGGCTTTCGAGGTCGAAGGCCGGATCGTCTGGAACCAGTTGCTGGTCGCCGCGTCGTTGGCCTCGGGTGTAACGCTTGCCGCGCTCTCCATGCTTGTCGTGCTTCACCGGCCGTCCACACAGGCGACGGTCGCCGGCGCTGTCCTGCTCACGCTGGCGATCTGCACGCTGCATTTCATCGCCATGGCCGCCGTCTCGATCTATCCGGACTCCTTGATCGAGATCTCGAAATTCACGATTGCGCCGATGTCGCAGGCCTTTGCCGCCGCGGCGGCAAGCCTCGTCATCCTGGTGCTGTCGGCCACGGCGCTGTGGATCGACCTGCGCTTCCGCCGCCACAGGACAGAGGCGGAGCGTATGCACGGCCTCGCCAATGCCGCCGTCGAAGGCCTCATCGTCTGCGACGGCAGCCGCATCGTCAGCGCCAATGACAGCATCGCTGCGCTGAGCGGTGTCGCCGCCGGCACGCTGAACGCGATGACGCTGGGCGACCTGTTCGGCGAGCGGATTGCTTCCGCCGTCGCCGCCGGCAACGGGCAGGCGCAGGAGGTCGACCTGCGCGGCCAGGATGACAGCCGGATTCCGGTGGAACTGATCGCCAGGAGCATCGACTATTGCGGCAAGCCGCACCTGGTCGTTGCCGTCCGCGATATTCGCGAGCGCAGGAAGGCCGAGCAGGAGATCATGCGCCTCGCGCATTACGACCCGCTCACCGGGCTTGCCAATCGCCGCAACTTCACCGGCCGCCTGGAAGCCGAGATCGCCGCGTCCGCGGAAGGCGGCAAAGACGGCCAGTTGGCGCTCATGCTTCTCGATCTCGACCGGTTCAAGGAAGTGAACGACCTCTTCGGCCACGCCGCCGGCGACGCCGTGTTGCAAAAGGTGGCTCACTGCGCCTCCGGCGTGCTGCGCCAAGGCCAGATGCTGGCCCGACTCGGCGGCGACGAATTCGCCATCATAGCCCCTAGTCTTCCCGACCCGCAGGCGGCCGGCCGCATTGCCGAAGCGGTGCTTTCGGCGCTGCGTCAGGAAAACCGGCTGTCGCCCGGCGGCATGGTTTCGGCCAGCATCGGCATCGCGCTCTACCCGCTCGACGCCGACGAACAGGCGGCGCTGATCAGCCATGCCGACACCGCGCTCTATCGCGCCAAGGCCGAGGGCAAGGATACGTTCCGCTACTTCGAGGCCTCGATGGGCGCCGAGGCGCGAGACCGGCGCATCATGGAGCAGGACCTGCGCCAGGCCGTGGCGCGCGGCGAATTCCGGCTCGTCTACCAGCCGCAGAAGGAAATCAGCAGCGGCAGGATGGTCGGCTTCGAGGCCTTGCTCCGCTGGCAGCATCCCGAACGCGGAGAGGTTCCGCCCTCGGTGTTCATCCCGGTGGCCGAGGATAGCGGTTCGATCGCCCAGATCGGCGAGTGGGTGCTGGCGACGGCCTGCAACGAGGCCGCGACATGGAAGAACCCGTTGACGGTCGCGGTCAACGTCTCGGCGGTGCAGCTTCACAACCTCGATTTCAGCCACCGGGTGCATGAGGTGCTGCTTCGTTCAGGCCTGGCGGCGGGCAGGCTCGAGCTCGAGATCACCGAGACGGCGCTGGTGAAGGACATGCCGCGGGCGCTGGCCACCTTGCGGCAGATCAAGGCGCTCGGCGTGCGGGTGGCGATGGACGATTTCGGCACCGGCTATTCGTCGCTGTCCAACCTGCGCGCCTTCCCTTTCGACAAGATCAAGATCGACGGATCCTTCATCAAGTCTGTCGACCGCAACGACCAGGTGGCGACCATCGTGCGCGCCGTGCTGGGTTTGGGGCGCGGCCTCGGCCTGCCGGTCCTGGCCGAAGGCGTCGAGACGCTGGACGAGCTGCGCTTTCTCGATGCCGAGGATTGCGACATCGGCCAGGGATATTATCTCGGCAGGCCTGGCCCGATCGAGGCGTTCGGCGAGCTGACCGGCGTTCCGGCCGCCGATGACGGCGTCAAGCCTGCCGGTAGGAGCGGCGGCAGCATCCTGATGCTCGAGCCTGCCGCGGCGGCGCGCTCAGCCTGATACGATCAGGGTTCGAGCGCCGCCTCCACCAGCCGCTTGGCATCGGGGCTCGACCACTCGGCCGGGCCGTTCATATGCGCGATCAGGCAGCCATCCGCGTCGATCAGCATGGTGACCGGAAGCCCGAGCGCCAGCCCGCGCGTCTTGACCTCGTTGAACAGCGCGATCGTCGGGTCCCGGTAGAAGCCGAGCGTTTGAACGCCGATCTCGTTGAGGAACTTCTTCGGCTTCGTGTCGTCGCCAGTGTCGACATTGACCGCGACCACCTCGAAAGCATTGCCGCCTTTTTCCTTCTGCAGCGCATCGAGCGCCGGCATCTCGGCGCGGCACGGCGCGCACCATGTCGCCCATAGATTGAGCAGCACCGTCTTGCCGGCATGGTCGGCCAGCGTCATCGGCTTGCCGTCGGGGCCGTTGAAGGCCAGGCTCTTCAGCGACTGCGGCGGGTCGGCCGGCTGCAGCGCGGCCACCTGGCCGACGGCCTTGGCGGCGACCTGCTTGGCGCGCCCGGCCTTGGCCGCGCAGGCGGCGTCGTCCTTGCCGGCAGCCGCTGCGACCTTCTCGGGAGCGTTGTTGCCAGAACCGCTCTCGCTGACATATACCGCGACCGCGCCCGCCAGCACGCCCGCCAGCAAGGCGGCCAGGATGAGGCGCGTAGCCGGAAAAAAGAATCTCTTGCCGTCTGCCATTTTCAAAACTGCTCCGGAGCACGGGTTATAGCGATGAGCGACAAGAAGGCCAGCAACCAGATGTGGGGCGGACGTTTTGCCTCGGGTCCGGCCGCGATCATGGAAGCGATCAACGCGTCGATCGGCTTCGACCGCAAGCTCTATGCGCAGGACATAAGCGGATCGATCGCCCATAGCGAGATGTTGGCCGAAACGGGCATTATTTCGGCGGCAGATCAAGAAAAAATCGCTCACGGGCTGAACACGATCCTGAAAGAGATCGAGGCCGGCACGTTCGAATTCTCGACCAAGCTGGAAGACATCCACATGAATGTCGAGGCCCGCCTTGCCGACCTGATCGGCCCGACGGCGGGACGCCTGCACACCGCCCGCTCGCGCAACGACCAGGTGGCGGTCGACCTCAGGCTCTGGGTCAAGCAGGAATGCCAGCGCGTCGCCCGGGCGTTGAAGGACCTGATCGCCGCGTTGCTCGAACGCGCCGAGGAACATGCGGCGACCGTCATGCCCGGCTTCACCCATATGCAGGCGGCGCAGCCGGTGACTTTCGGCCACCATTGCATGGCCTATGTCGAGATGTTCGGCCGCGACCTCGCGCGCGCCCGCGACGCCATCGAGCGCATGGACGAAAGCCCGCTCGGCGCGGCGGCCCTTGCCGGCACAAGTTTCGGCATCGACCGCCACATGACCGCGAAGGCGCTGGGCTTCCGCGAGCCGACGCGCAATTCGCTGGACAGCGTTTCGGATCGCGATTTCGCGCTCGAATTCCTGAGCCTCGCCGCGATCTGCGCGACGCATTTGTCCAGGCTCGCCGAAGAGATCATCATCTGGTCGACGCCGCAATTCGGCTTCCTCCGCCTGTCGGATTCCTTCTCCACCGGCTCCTCGATCATGCCGCAGAAGAAGAACCCGGACGCCGCCGAACTGGTGCGCGGCAAGACCGGCCGCGTCAACGGCCATCTCGTCGGCCTGCTGACCGTGATGAAGGGCATGCCGCTGACCTATGGCAAGGACATGCAGGAAGACAAGGAAGCGGTCTTCGACGCTGCCGAGACGCTCGACCTGATGCTGGCGGCGACCGCCGGCATGGTGCGCGACATGACCGTCAACGCCGCCGCCATGAAGAAGGCCGCCGGCGCCGGTCACGCCACCGCGACCGACCTTGCCGACTGGCTGGTGCGCAATCTCGGCCTCCCCTTCCGCGAGGCCCATCATGTCACCGGCCGCGCCGTGGCGCTTGCCGAGGAGAAGAAGGTCGGGCTGGAAAAGCTATCGCTGGACGACCTGCGCTCGATCCATCCAGGCATCACCGACGACATCTTTTCGGTGCTTGCCGTGCAGAATTCGGTGAAGAGCCGCACAAGCTTCGGCGGCACCGCGCCGTCGGAAGTGCGAAAGCAGATCCGCTATTGGAAAAAGCGGCTCGCCAAGGCTTAATGCATGTCGCCCAGAACTGTGCAGCGGTTCTGGGACAACGACATGCATCAAAGCAATTGCCGGGATGCAAAGCGCTGAAAACTCGGCTAAAAGCGGCGTCACAAGAAACAGTTTCGAACGGATGGATCGATGACCCGTAGCAGGATTTTGGTGACGCTGGCGCTGCTGGCGGCGGTTGTCACCGTCACGGCCTGCGGCAGGAAGACCGGCCTCGACACGCCCTATGAGGCGGCGGAGCAGGCGCGCAAGGATGCGGAAAAGGCCAAGCAGCCGGTGCCGCCCGAGCCGGAAAAACCGGTCAAGGACAGGAAGTTCATCCTCGATCCCCTGCTCTAGAGCCGATGAGATCGACCCGATCTCATCGAGCTTCAACCCTCCGGAACCGAACCCCGTGAACCATTTCGACTACCGCGACGGCGTGCTCCACGCCGAGGACGTCGCCATCCCCGACATCGCAGCCGAGGTCGGCACGCCCTTCTATTGCTATTCGACGGCGACGCTGACCCGGCATTTCCGCGTCTTCAAGGAGGCCTTTTCCGGCCTCGACGCGCTGGTCTGCTACGCCATGAAGGCGAACTCCAACCAGGCCGTGCTGAGGACGCTGGCCAGGCAGGGCGCGGGCGCCGACGTGGTCTCCGAAGGCGAATTGCGCCGCGCCCTGGCCGCCGGCGTCCCGGCCAGCAAGATCCTGTTTTCCGGCGTCGGCAAGACCGCGCGCGAGATGGACTTCGCGCTTTCCGCCGGCATTCTCTGCTTCAACGTCGAATCCGAGCCGGAGCTGGAATTGCTGTCGGCGCGTGCCGTGGCCTTCGGCAAGGTGGCGCCCATCTCGCTGCGCATCAATCCGGATGTCGATGCCAGGACCCACAAGAAGATCTCGACCGGCAAGGCCGAGAACAAGTTCGGCATTCCGTGGCAGCGCGCGCGGCAGGTCTATGCCCGCGCGGCTGAACTGCCCGGGATCAGGGTGACCGGCATCGACACCCATATCGGCAGCCAGATCACCGAATTGCAGCCGTTCGACGATGCCTTCGCATTGCTGGTCGAACTGGTCGGGGCGCTGCGCGCCGACGGACATTCGATCGAGCATGTCGATCTCGGCGGCGGCCTCGGCATTCCCTACCGCGTCGACAACAACCCGCCGCCGCTGCCCGACGCCTATGCCGAGATCGTCAGGAAGCACGTCACCAGTCTTGGCCTGAAAGTGATGTTCGAGCCCGGCCGCCTGATCGTCGGCAATGCCGGCATCCTGGTGTCTGAGGTCATCTATGTGAAGGAAGGCGACGCCAAGAACTTCCTCGTCGTCGACGCCGCCATGAACGACCTGATCCGGCCGACCCTCTATGACGCCTTCCACGACATCCGGCCGGTGGTGCAGCCGCCTGCCTCCGCGCCGCGCATGAAGGTCGACGTCGTTGGCCCGGTCTGCGAGACCGGCGATTTCATCGGTCTCGACCGCGACCTGCCAAGATTGAAGGCAGGCGATCTGATCGCGGTTTCCACCGCCGGCGCCTATGGCGCGGTGCAGGCCGGCACCTACAACACCAGGCTCCTGGTGCCAGAGGTGCTGGTCGACGGCGACCGTTTTCATGTCGTGCGGCCGCGCCAGACCTATGAGGACCTGATCGGACTGGATTCGGTTCCCGACTGGCTGAAATAACCGAGCGGCGCGCCTTAAGGAGTTGGCCATGCTGGAAAAAAAGACGATCACACGCGAGCGCATCGCCGCTGTCGAACCGCGCATCCGCCCCTATGTCCGCCACACGCCGGTGATGCGCGTCGACCTGGCGGATTTCGGCCGTCCCGCCTTTCCGATCGATCTCAAGCTCGAATGCCTGCAGCATTCCGGCTCGTTCAAGGCGCGTGGCGCCTTCACCAACCTGCTCGAGCGCCAGGTGCCCGAGGCCGGCGTGGTCGCCGCGTCCGGCGGCAATCATGGCGCCGCCGTCGCTTATGCCGCCATGAAGCTCGGCCACAAGGCGACCATCTTCGTGCCCGAGGTCAGCCCGCCGGCGAAGCTCGCGCGCATTCGCGGCTACGGCGCCGAGTTGGTGGTCGTCGGCGCGCGTTATGCAGAGGCGCTCGCCGCCAGCGAGGATTTTGCGACCAGGACCGGCGCCTTGCAGATCCATGCCTTCAACCAGGAGGAAACGCTGCTCGGCCAGGGCACGCTCGGCCTGGAGATCGAAGCCGACTTGCCCGAAATCGACACGCTGCTGGTCGCCGTGGGCGGCGGCGGCCTGATCGGCGGCATCGCCGCCTGGTTCTCGGGACGCATCCGCATCGTCGCCATCGAGCCCGAGGGGGCGCCGACGCTTTACCGCGCCTTGGAGGCCGGCCAGCCGGTCGATGCGCCCGCCGAAGGCATTGCCGCCGATTCGCTGGCGCCGAAGCGCGTCGGCGAAATGATGTTCCCGATCGCCGAGGCGTTCGTCGAACGCTCGATCCTGGTCAGCGACGACGACATCGTCGCGGCGCAGAAAGCGCTGTGGGACCGCGTGCGAATCATCGCCGAGCCCGGTGGCGCCGCGGCCTTCGCCGCCATGCTTTCCGGGCGCTATGTGCCGGCGGAGGGCGAGCGCGTGGCGGTCCTCGTCTGCGGTTCCAACACGAATCCCGCCAATTTCTGATCGTAACCCGGCCAAACCGCTTCACGTTTTTGGAACCCGCCTCGCCTTTGCCGTGTTTGCTGGTATCCTTCTGGTGATGACGTCCGGGCTATTGTGCCCGGGCAGGAAGGGCCGATGACCGAACGACCCATTTCCAGCGGCGAACGCGGCCGGGCCGGCGATGGACGCCTGGCCGGGCGCTTGGCGCTCAGCCGGTTGGCGACGCGGGCCTCGATGACCTTCGAGCGCGCCTGGCCTCTCGTGCTGCCGCTGCTGGTCGTCGCCAGCCTGTTTTTCAGCTTTTCGTGGTTCGGCCTTTTCCCGCGCCTGCCGGACTCGGCGCGTATCGGCCTTCTGATCCTGTTCGCGCTGGCGGCGGTCGCGGCGCTCTATCCGCTGCGTTTCTTCCGCATGCCCTCGGCCGCCGAGGTCGACAGGCGCATCGAGGCGGCGAACGAATTGCTGCACAGCCCGGTGCAGGTGCAGACCGACCGGCCAAGCGGCGCCGACAGCATCTTCTCGCAGGCGCTGTGGCGCGAGCACCAGAAGCGCATGGCCGAGCGGCTTTCGAGCCTCGGCGCCGACCGGCCGCGCACCGGCGTGCCGGACTATGACCGCTGGGGCCTGCGCGCTGTGGCGGGGCTGCTGTTCGTCACGGCTTTGGCCTTCTCCTTCGGACCCTTTGGCGGCAGGATCAGCGACGCTTTTGTCGCCCGCGCCGCGCACGACGCCGTGCCGCCGCGCATCGACGCCTGGGTGACGCCGCCCGCCTATACCGGCAAGGCGCCGCTGTTCCTGACCGCCGATGCCAATCAGGCCGTCCAGACCTTTTCCGTTCCGCAAGGCAGCGACGTTTCGCTGCGCGTCACTGGCGGCTCGGGCGAGGAAACGCTGAGCTATGCCGATCAAGGCGGCAATGACCGCGCCATCGAGCCCGCGGCGCCCCCCGGAGCAGCCAAGGGGACTGCGCCCGCCGCCGCCAGCCAGACGGCGCCAAACGTGCGACAGTTCTCCGGCAAGCTGAACACCAACGGCACGCTGACGCTGAAATCCGGCGAGGGCGATCTCGGCCATTGGGCCTTTGCCGTCATTCCCGACAAGCCACCGACGATTCGCTTCGTCGGCGAGCCGAAGCGCGCGGTCAACGGCGCCATCGAGCTGAACTACCAGATCGACGACGACTACGGCGCCGCCTCTGCCAAGGCCGTTTTCGAGCCGTCGAACCCGCCGGCCGCCAACGCCCATCCGCTCTACGGCGCGCCCGACATGCCGCTGACGCTGCCGCGCCGCGGCGGCAAGGCGAACGCGGCCAAGACGACCAAGGACCTCACCGAGCATGTCTGGGCCGGCACCAACATCAAGCTGACGCTGAGCGTCACCGACGATGCCGGCCACACCGCGACCAGCGAAACCAAGACAATGGTGATGCCGGAGCGGCCTTTCGCCAATCCGCTCGCCCGCGCGGTGATCGAGCAGCGCCGGCTGCTGGCGCTCGACACCAATGCCAAGCCGCGCGTCCTCGACCTGATGGACGCGATCACGCTGCGTCCCGAGGACACGTTCGACAACATGTCGAACTATCTCGCCATCATGAGCGCGAGGAGCCGGCTGAAGCTCTCCGAGAGCGACGACCAGCTGCGCAACGTCGTGTCCTATCTGTGGGAGATCGCGCTCGGCATCGAGGAAGGCAATCTGTCGGCCGCCGAGCGGCGGCTGCGCCAGGCGCAGCAGGCGTTGCAGGATGCCATCAAGAACGGCGCCAGCGATCAGGAGATCGAGAAGGCGATGAAGGAACTGCGCGAGGCGATGAACCAGTTCCTGCAGGAATTCGCCCAGCGCGCGCAACAGAACCCGAACGCGCCGCAGATGCAGCAGAACGGCCGCGAGCTGCGCCAGAGCGATATCGACCGCATGATGGACCAGATCGAGAATCTGGCCAAATCGGGCGATCGCGACAAAGCCCAGCAGCTTCTCTCCGAGCTGCAGGACATGATGAACAACCTGCAGGCCGGCCGCCAGCAGCAAGGCGGCGAGCAGGACAGCGAGCTGCGACAGCAGATGGACAAGCTCGGCGACATCATGCGCCGCCAGCAGGAAATGATGAACGACACATTCCGGCTGGACCAGATGCAGCGCGGGCAGCGTGGCGAAGGCGGCGAGCAACAGCAGCTTGGCGAGGACGGCGAACAGGGCCAGTTCGACGACCAGCAGCAGCGGCCCGGTCCCGGCCAGGACCGCGATCCGCTCGGACGTCCGAAAATGTCGCCGAAGGATTTGGCCGATGCGCTGAAGCAGTTGCAGGAGGGCCAGGGCCAGCTGCAGAGCGAGCTCGACCAGCTGAAGAAGGGGCTCGAGGGCATGGGCATGGAGCCCAATGAGGGCTTCGGCGAGGCCGGCAAATCGATGGGCAATGCCGAACAATCGCTGGGCCAGGGCGACGGCGACCAGGCCGTCGGCCACCAGGGCCGCGCGCTGGAGGCGCTGCGCCGTGGCGCCAAGGACATGATGAAACAGATGCAGGCCATGCAGGGCGATCAGGGCGGCAGCGAGCAGGGCGGCCGCCAGCAGGACGCCGACCGCGATCCGCTGGGGCGGCCGCGCGCCACCAACGGCCCCGATGACGGCACCTCGGTCAAGGTTCCCGACGAGATCGACGTGCAGCGCGCGCGCCAGATCCTCGACGCGATCCGCAAGCGGCTCGGCAATGCGCTCAGCCCCGATATCGAGCGCAGCTATCTCGAGCGGCTGCTGGAGCTGAAGTAAGCTCGCCTACGCCTTCCGGATTTCCGTCACCTACGCCGAAACTTGGACCCGTCACCCGATCCTGCGCATGTTCGACATCGCCAAGGCGCGCGAATTCTATCGGCAAACCGCTCCAAACCGGACACAGTTGCAGAATTCAAAGACCGGCCGCAACCGGTGCCTGCCTGGTCAGCATGAAGGCCTCGCGGATCGCATTCTCCATGCCGTCGATCGCTTCGCCCGTCGCCAGCGGATTGCGGTGCAGGACGACATTGGAGGAATCGATGTCGCCGAAACCGTCGGCGACCGTCAGCTCACGGCAATCGTCCGGGATGTTGCTGCGCGAGATCGGCGCGATCGCCAGGCCGGAAGTGACGGCGAGCGTCAGGCCGCCATTGGTGTCGCTCGTATAAGCGACCCGGTAGTCGAGGCCGCGCTGCTGCAGCGACTTGATGGCGAAGTCGCGGCACCAGCCGTTGCGGCTGTAAAGCGCGATCGGCACCGGCCGTTCCTCATGCATGTGGTGCAGCGTCGACGTCACCCACACCGTGGGGTCGTGCATCAGCACCTCGCCGCCGGAAGAGCCCTCCCATTCGAACACCACCGCGAGATCGAGCTCGCCAGCCGCGAGCGCCCTCACCTGCGAATCAGAATGCGCGTAGCGCACCGTGACCTCGACGCGCGGATGGCGCTTGGCGAATTCGCCGAGTGCCCGCGACAGGATCGACCGGCCATATTCGGCCGGGATGCCGATGCGCACCAGCCCGCCGAGCGGCGGCGCCACCAGCGAGGCGGCCGTCTCGTCGAGCAGCGAGACGATCCGCCGCGCGTTCGAGATCAATTCGCTGCCGCGGCGCGTCAATGCCACGCCGCGCGAGCCGCGCTCGAACAGATCGTCGCCGACCATGTCCTCCAGCTTCTTCATCTGCATCGACACGGCCGATTGCGTGCGCCCGGCTTTCTCCGCCGCGCGTGTGAAATTGCCGGTTTCGGCCACCGCCACGAAGGTGCGCAGGAGGTCGCTGTCGAGCACGGGCTTCATCGATTTCCGCCATAAGAAAATTTGATTGCTGGCATCATTCCAATTCGTTTGCAAGATGTCAAACGCCGCAGGATAGTCGCCACACCCATTGGATATGCGACCGCGAAATCGGCCGCGGACCAATCGAAGAGTCCTCACTCGTACCCGCTGCCTGAAAATGGTAGCGGGTTCTTTTTACGAGCATGATGCCGAAAAGTGGGAACCGGTTTTCGGACAAGATCATGCTCAAACGACAACAGTTGGAGCAGGATGACGGTTCAACGAAGCGTCATCCTGCTCTACGGGCAATTCCAGGAAAAGTGCCCAGCGGTTTTCCGTCCGGAATTGTGTGAATTGAATAACCAACGGCTCGCGGGGGGCCGACATTGATGCAGAACCGGATGGTGCTAGGCATTCTGAGCCTCTGCCTCGGCGTGCTGGTCTTTTCGCTGCAGGATCCGCTGGTGAAGGCGGTGTCGAGCGGCTATCCGGTGACCGAGGTGATGGCGATCCGCGCTATCGTCGCGCTGCCGATCCTGATCGTGCTCGTCCAGGCCGATGTCGGCCTGAAGGCGGTACTGTCGAAGCGCTTCGGCATGCTGACGCTGCGCGCCTTCATCCAGTTCTCGTCCTACACGGTCTACTATCTGGCGATCGCCGCCTTGCCGCTGGCCGACGCGGTGGCGCTCTATTTCATGGCGCCGCTGTTCATCATGGCGATGGCCGGCCCTTATCTCGGCGAGCGCGTCTCGTGGAAGACGCTGGCGACCGTGCTGATTGGCTTGGTCGGCGTGCTGGTGATGGTGCGTCCAGGCGCCGGCGTGTTCGACTGGGCGGCGCTGCTGTCGCTCGGCTCAGCCTTCCTCTACGGCTTTTCGCAGTTGATGGCGCGCCGCATCGGCGACACCGAATCGTCGACGGTGATGGCCTTCTACCAGAACGGCGCCTACCTCAGCGGCGCCATTGCCGTCGCGGCCGTCTTTCATCTCGCCGGCATCACCCACGCGGCGCATCCGAGCATCGAATTCCTGGTGCGGCCATGGGTGTGGCCGACGATGCCGGATTTCCTCAAGATGGCCGCCTGCGGCTTCGTCGCTTCCGCCGGCATGATCCTGCTGTCGCAGGCCTACCGCATGGCGCCGGCCAACCGCGTCGCCACGTTCGAATACACCGGCATTCTCTGGTCGCCGCTGTGGGGTTTCCTGTTCTTCGCCGAGGTGCCGCGCGAAACGACCGTGCTGGGCGCGGCGCTGATCATCGGCGCCGGCCTGCTTGCGCTCAGCGGCGGGCGTCGGCGAAGGGCCGCGCCGGGCGCAGGGGCGGTCTCAAGCGAAGCAGCTTAATGCCTTGCCGACACGGGCGCGGATCTCGGCAAGCGTAAACGGCTTTTGCACGACATCGAGGATGATGCCGTTGAGTTCCTCGGCGCGCTCGCGCTGATCGGCATAGCCGGTCATCAGCACGATCCTCATCGTCGGGAATTCTCTCGCGGCCGCCGTCGCCATCTCGATGCCGTCCATCTCCGGCATGCGGATGTCGGACACCACCAGATCGTAGCCGCCACGGGCCTGCCGGATCATGTCCAGGCCCTGCGCACCGTCGGTGGCAATGGTGACATTGTGGCCGTCGCGCTCCAGAGCGCGGGCGGCGAGGGTGCGGACGGACTCATCGTCCTCGACGATCAGAAGCTTTGCCATGCCGAGATAGATGCCGCCGAAACGTTGACGTTTTCTGAAAATTCTAACGAACGGCGGCTTTTCGGGACGACTCCCGCGCCTCCTCAGGCGTCGCCCTTGACCACCCCGACAAACGGCAGTTCGCGGAAGGCATGGGCGACATCCATGCCGTAGCCGACGACGAAATAGTCCGGGCAGTCGAAGCCGACATAGTCGGCGTTGAGCGAGGTCTGGCGGCGCATGCGCTTGTCGAGCAGCACGGCAATGGCGCAGCTCTTGGCGCCGCGCGAAAGCATCAGGTCGCGGGTGAAGGAAAGCGTCTTGCCGGATTCCAGTATGTCGTCGATCAACAGCACATCGCGGCCGGCGACCTCATTGTCGATGTCGCGCAGCACCCTGACCTCGCCGCTCGTGGTGCCGGCGCCGTAGCTGGAAATGAAGATGAACTCGACTTCCGGCGACAGGCCGACATCATGCATGGCGCGGATGAGATCGGCGGCGAAGACGAACGAGCCCTTGAGGATCGAGATCACCAGCAGGTCGTGATAGTCGCGCCCGGCGATTTCCTTGGCGAGCTCGAGATTGCGGCGCGCGATCGCCGACGCCGAAAACAGGACCTCAATGTCCTTGCCACGCACAACTGGCATAGTTTTTCCTTCAAAAATCGGCGCACGTGAACGCCGGCCGTAGCCTCAATTTAACTGCCACGCCACTCCTAAATGCTTCGGCCGGCGAAGGCCGGAAGCGCAGGAAGCCGCTATTTGCAGGCCGGCCTCACCTGAATATCGACCCGTCTAGCCGGCGAAGATGACTGCGACGGTTCTTACGCCGTCTTTAGGCACATCGAAGCGGCTGGAAAAGCCGAATCTTTCGCCGGGCGCCAGCGAGTGGTTGGATGTCCCCAGCCTGTAGCGGATGATGTTGGAATTGTTGTCGGTGACGCGGATTTCGAGCGGCGGCAGCGTTTGCGACCTCGTCCCGTCATTGGCCGCCTCGCCATCCACGAACAGCACCGGCCTCAAGCCCGATTCATCGATGCGCGACGTTACGCCGGAAATGGTGAGCGCGCTTGCCGGCGCCGCGGCTGCCCAAAAGGGGCTCTGCCGGACCAGCGCATGACCGCCCGACACCCAGAAGGAGATCAGCGCTATGCCGACGCCGGCAATCCAGAACGTCGGGCCGCCGCGCGAGGATCGCGACGGCGCGGCTTCCGGTTTGCGCAGCATGCCCATGCCTTTGATCGGCGGCGTCGGAGGGATCTGCGGCGGGGGCGCCGACGGCGTCGCGGCAAATCGCGGCAGCACCACATAATCGGCATCGACGATATCGGCTGCATCGAACATGACGCGATCCGGCGCGGCATTTGTTGCCGTGCCGGTCATGATTTCGCCGGAAACAGGGCGCGCGGTTCTCTCGTCAGCCACTACGGCACCAGTGCAGTCTTCGTTTCTTTTGCGTAAACGGAATAGGTTAACGCTTCCCCTCCGGAATGGCTTTGATGCGCGCTGAACGTTGCAAAATTAACCGCCGGTTAACCATGCCGGCCGATGGTCTGTTAAAGTAGATTGTGGCGCGTCGCCGCCGAAAGTTTCAGGTCGCCGAACGTGATCCGCTTCGAAAATGTCGGCCTCCGCTATGGCATGGGTCCGGAGATCCTCCGCGACATCTCCCTGCACATTCCGGAGCGCTCCTTTCAATTCCTGAGCGGCCCCTCGGGTGCCGGCAAGACGACCTTGCTGCGCCTTTTGTTCATGTCGCTGAAGCCGACGCGCGGCCTGATCACCATCTTCGGCAAGGACCGCTCGCGCATCTCGCGAGGCGAACTGCCGCTGCTGCGCCGCCGCATCGGCGTGGTGTTCCAGGATTTCCGCCTGCTCGACCACATGACCACCTACGAGAATGTCGCGCTGCCGTTGCGCGTGCGCGGGCGCGAGGAAGCAAGCTACCGCACCGACGTGACCGAGCTTCTGAAATGGGTCGGCCTCGGCGACCGCATGCATGTCCTGCCGCCGGTGCTTTCGGGCGGCGAGAAGCAGCGCGCCGCGATTGCCCGGGCCTTGATCGAGCAGCCGGAGATCCTGCTTGCCGACGAGCCGACCGGCAATGTCGATCCGCCGCTGGCGCGCCGGCTGCTCAGGCTGTTCATCGAATTGAACCGGCTGGGCACAGCCGTGGTCATCGCCACCCACGACCTCGGCCTGATGGAGCAGGTCGATGCGCGCCGCATGATTCTGGCCGGCGGAAGGCTGGACGTCTATGACTGACTTTCCGGCCGATCACCTGCACGATGAAGCCGACGCCGAGGCGCCGGTGACGGTCCGGCGTGTGCAGCGCAAGACGGCGCCAATCGTGCCGGCGCAAAACATCGCCGGGCGGGCACTGGTGCTGGTCATCGCCATCATGACCTTCCTGTCCTGCCTCACCTTCGGCGCGGTGACGCTGGTGCGCGATACCGCCTCCGTCTGGGAGAACCAGATCTCGCGCGAGGCGACGATCCAGATCAAGCCGGCCGACGGCCTCGACATGGAGGCTGCCCTTGCGCAGGCCTCGCAGATCGCCGGCGAGTTCCCCGGCGTGAAGGGCACCAAGATCATCGACCGCGAGGCGACGGCGCGCCTTCTGGAGCCATGGCTGGGCAGCGGCCTCAACATCGACGAGCTGCCGGTACCGCGCCTCATCATCGTCACCATCGACGAGGCCAGCCCGCCGGACTTTGCCGCCATGCGCGCCGCCATCACACCCAAGATCCCGACCGCCGCGCTCGACGATCATCGTACCTGGGTCGACCGTCTGGTCGCCATGGCGCACACGACGGTGACGATCGGCATCGCCGTGCTGGTGCTGATGCTGTCGGCGACCGTGCTGACGGTGGTGTTCGCCACACGCGGCGCCATGGCCGGCAATGGCCATATCATCGAGGTGCTGCATTTCGTCGGCGCCGAGGCGCGCTTCATCGCGCGCGAATTCCGCTGGCACTTCCTGGTCACCGGCATGAAGGGCGCGGCTGCCGGCGGCGCTCTGGCGATCGCCGTCTTCATCGTCTTTTCCTGGTGGTCGTCGCGCAACATAGCCACGCCCCAGGCCGACCAGGCAACCGCTTTGTTCGGCAATTTCGCCATCGGTTCCGCCGGCTATTTCGGCGTCGGCCTGATGGTGCTGGTGATCGGCGCGCTGACAGCGGCGACCTCGCACGCGACCGTCGTCACCTATCTCAGCGACATCGACGTTCGCCAACCGGATGCGGGCTGACCCATGAGTTCAGACCGAAAATCGGCGCAAAGCGTTATATCCAAACAGGACAACGATCACAGATGAGACACTTGCCGTAACGCAATGTGCGCCGTCTTACCTATCAAAGGCCGCATTTCGGAGTTAACCATGGGATGCTTTCGGGATTAACCTGGGGATGATGGAAGCGCGGGAGTCGATCGGGACAACTGGACGGATGCCGGTGGTGCATGCACGCGCCGCTGCTTCCGCCACGCCCGGCCGTTTGAGGTTTGCCCTGCGCGTCTGCGGTTTCATCGTTCTCGCCGCGCTGGTGCTTTTTGCCGGCGGCTTCGGCTGGTTCGCCGACAAGGTCAGCCACATGACCACCCCGCTCAACCCGGCCAGGGCCGACGCCATCATCGTGCTCACCGGCGGTCAGTCGCGGCTCGACGCGGCGATGGACCTGCTGGCCTCTGGCAAGGGCGAACGCCTGCTGATCAGCGGCGTCCATCCATCGGCCACCAAGCGCCAGTTGCAGGCGGCAATGGGCGGCGACAAGCAGCTCTTCTCCTGCTGCGTCGATATCGACCGCGCTGCGCTCGACACTATCGGCAATGCCGAGGAAAGCGCCAAATGGGTGGAGAACCACGCCTATGGCAGCATCATCATCGTCACCAATAATTACCACATGCCGCGCAGCCTGCTCGAAATGAGCCGGCTGCTGCATGGCGCGCGCCTCGAGCCCTATCCGGTGGTCAACACCAATCTCGGCAATGGCGGCTGGCTGACCAAGCCGGAAGCCCTGCGCGTGCTGCTGACCGAATACAGCAAATATGTGCTGTCGCTGGCGCGCGGCTTCCTGCCGCTCCGCGCGGCGCCCGAGGGCGTCACGCTGGCGGAAGCATCGACTGTGGTGAAGAACTAAACCTTAGCCGCCGCATTCTCGCGCAGGCGCGCAATCTCCTGCTCCAGGCTTGCGATGCGCCGGTCGCGCTCGGCCAGCGCCGCCGCGACATCCGCCGCCTCGAAACGCTGCGGGATGTGCTGCGGGCAATTGGCATCCCAGGCCGTAACCGTGAACAGGATCGCCTGCTCCGGCCGCGCCTTGTAATCCGGCGGCATCAGCCTCGCCGTCAACTCCGGGTCATTTTCGACGACACCCGCCCTGCCCCAGATCTTGATGCGCTGCCTGAGCATGTAGTCGATCAGAAACAGGAAAGCCTGGTCGTTGTCCTTGAGATTGCCCTGGGTGATGAACTGCCGGTTGCCGGAAAAATCGGCAAAGCCGATCCTGTGCTCGTCGAGCACCTTAAGGAAGCCGGCAGGCCCGCCGCGATGCTGGATGTAGGGCTGGCCTTCGGCGTTTGCCGTCGCCAGGAACACGCTGGTCTGCGCTTCGATGAAGGCGGCGAGGTCGGCAGTGATCGTCGCCCGCCAGCCGCCGCGCTGCTCGACGCGCGCATAGGAGTCGCGCGATCCCTTGCGGGACTGGATGGCCTTGACGGTCGGCGTGAAGGCGACGTCGCTGGTGAATTCATTCATGCTGGCGCTCCTCGGACAGGATCGCAGATCAATTAGCCACTTTCGAAAATCGGATGTAGAGGGCATATTCGCAATCTATCTTTCCAGATTTCGGAAGAATAATGGATCGCCTCGACGCCATGTCCCTGTTCGTCACCACGGTTGAGGCGGGCAGCCTGTCCGCCGCGGCGCGCCGCGCCGGCGTGCCGCTGCCGACCGTCAGCCGCAAGCTCTCCGAACTGGAGAAGCACTTAGGGACGCGCCTGCTCAACCGCTCGACGCGGCGGCTGACGCTGACCGATCCCGGCCAGTCCTATCTCATCGCCTGCCGCCGCATTCTCGACGAGGTGAGCGAGGCCGAGCGCTCTGCCGCCGGCGAATACCTCAACCCAACCGGTGAGTTGGTCATCACCGCGCCGGTCGTCTTCGGCCGCCTGCATGTGCTGCCGGTAATCACCGGCTTTCTAGCCGTCTATCCGCAAGTGGACGTCCGCCTGACCTTGTCGGACCGGATCACCCAACTGGCCGAGGAGCATATCGATCTGGCGGTGCGCATCAGCGAACTGCCGGATTCGGCCATGGTTGCAATCCGCGTCGGCTCGATCCGCCGCATCGTCTGCGCAAGCCCCGCCTATCTCGCCCTACATGGCACGCCGGAGAAACCATCTGAACTCGCGGGCCACAACTGCGTCACCTTCGAAGGTCTCTCCGCGCCCGCGACCTGGACTTTCGGCACGGGCAAGACGGAGATCGTGGTGCCGGTGCGCTCGCGGCTGCAGGTCAACACCGCCGAGGCGGCGATCGATGCCGCGATTGCAGGCTTGGGCCTGACTAGGGTTCTGTCCTACCAGGCCGACGCTGCCGTGCGCGCCGGCGCGCTACGGGTGGTGCTGGAGCCGTTCGAGCCGCCGCCCTGGCCGGTCAGCCTCGTTCATGCCGGCCAGGGCCGGCTGCCGGTGAAGCTGCGCGCCTTCCTCGATTTTGCGGCACCGCGCCTGAAGGAGCGGCTGGCGCGGGCGCTTTAAGCAATTCCCGGAAAAATGCATCGCGGTTAGGTTCGGCGACTTCGCCGTAACCCTCCGTCCGGAATTGCGGCAAAACAAGAGTGGCCGGCATTCGACCACCGTGCCGTTTCCTTTTTGCAGCCGCTTGGTGTAACCAACGCACACTTCCTCACGGGCCCCTTGCATGCTCATCATCCGCTCGCTGGCGTTCAATCTCGTCTTCTATCTCAACCTGATCGTCCAGATGATCTTCTGGACGCCCTATTATTTCCTGTCGCCGCGCCACCGCGCCTGGTTCGTGCCGAAATTCTGGTCGCGCACCTCGATGTGGCTCTATGACAAGATCGCCGCGACCACGAGTGAGATCACGGGTGTCGAGAACCTGCCCGAAGGCTCCTTCATCCTGGCGCCGAAGCATCAGTCCTTCTGGGACGCGATCGCCTTCTTCCCCCATCTCGACGATGCCCTCTACATCCTGAAGCGCGAGCTGACCTGGATCCCCTTCTTCGGCTGGTACATCATGAAGATGCGCATGATCCCGGTCGATCGGGGCAGCCGCTCGAAGGCGCTGAAGGCGGTCGTTGCCGCCACCAGGCAGGAAATGGATCGCAATCCGCGCCAGCTCATCATCTACCCCGAAGGCACGCGCCGCCCGCCGGGCGCCGAGCCGTCCTACAAATACGGCATTGTCGAGATCTATTCGCAACTGGGCGTGCCGGTGGTGCCGGTCGCCCATGTCGCCGGCCTCTACTGGCCGCGCCGCAAGTTCCTGCGCTATCCCGGCACCATCAAGGCCCGCTTCCTGCCGCCGATCCCGCCCGGTCTCGGCAAGGACGAATTCATGCAGCGGCTGATCGGCGAGACCGAAGCCGCCTGCGATCAGATGCTTGTCGAGGCGGCGCAAGCGCCGAACCCGCCGCCCATGCCGCCGACTGCAGTGAAGCGGCTGGCGGAGCTCGGCGCGACCGCGAAGACCTGATCGGCTACCGCAACGCCGCCAGCGCAGTCGTCAGCACGAGCGTGGCGGCAAACGCCAGATTGATGATCCGCGAGGCCAGCGGATGGCGCAGGAAGCGCGCGAAAGCCGTTCCGGCAAGCAGCCACGCCACATGGATCGCGACGATCATCGCGGCAAGCACCATTAGCCTGGTGGAAACGCCGAGCGTATCGGCCCGCGACGCTGCGCCGGCGAACACGGCGCCGATCGCCACATAGGCTTTCGGATTGGCGATGGCGAGCATGAAGCCGCCGAGAAAATCAGGTTTCGTCGCCATGCTGCCGCGCTCGGCCAATGGCGGCGCGGTCGCGATCTTGAAAGCGAGATAAAGGATGTAGGCCGACGAGGCGGTCGCCAGCACCGGCGTCAGAAACGGCAGCGAGGTCAGCATGCCGAAAATCCCGGCCGCCACCGCCAGAAGCACGGCGATCGTGCCGAGCGCCACGCCAGACGTGTAAGCCAGGGAAGGGCGCAGGCCGAAAGCCGCGCCAATAGCGGTGACGCTGATCGTCGCCGGTCCCGGACTGCCCATCACGACCGTCGCGGCCACGATAAGTGCCAGCACTTGCTGCCAGGGCTGCGCTTCGCCCAAGATGCCGTCGGCCATGCCGTACCTCCTCCTGCCGCAATGCGACAGGATTTACGAGGGATCGTCATGGCCGTCTTGGACGATCGTGCGAATGCTATGAGCTGGCGCGGTCCAGCGCCCCGATATCGTCGGCTGAAAGCTTGAGCGACGCGGCGCGGATCAGGCTGTCCATCTGGGCGGGCGTCGTGGCGCTGGCGATCGGCGCGGTGACGCCCGGTCGCGCGATGATCCAGGCCAGCGCCACTTCCGCCTGCTTGGCCGAATGGCGCTCGGCCACGGCATCGAGGGCGGAAAGGATGCGCATGCCGCGCTCGTTGAGGTAGCCGGCAACGCCCTCGCCGCGCGCGCTTTTCCCGAGATCGGCCTTGCCGCGGTATTTGCCGCTCAAAAATCCTTTGGCCAGGCCGAAATAGGTGATGACGCCGATATCCTCGGCCTTGCAGAGGTCGAGCAGCGGTCCGTCGAGCGACGAGCGGTCGTACAAATTGTATTCAGGCTGCAGCACCTCGTAGCGCGGCAGGCTGCGCAGGCTGGCGACGTCGAGCGCCGCGCGCAACTGCCCGGCATCGAGATTGGAACAGCCGGCATAGCGGATCTTGCCCTTTTCGAGCAGGCGCTGATAGGCGCCGAGCGTTTCCTCGTAAGGCGTCGCCGGATCCGGCCAATGCGACAGATAGAGGTCGATGACATCGACCTGAAGCCGCTTCAGCGAAGCGTCGACCGCCTTTTCGATATAGGCGGCGGAGAGGTCCTTCTTGCCTTGCCCCATGTCGGAGCCGACCTTGGTGATGACGACGACATGATCGCGGTTGCCGCGGCTTTTCATCCAGTTGCCGATGATGGTTTCCGATTCGCCGCCCTTGTTGCCCGGAACCCAGCGCGAATAGGCATCGGCCGTATCGACGGCATTCAGGCCGGCGCCCACGAACCGGTCGAGCAGGTCGAAGGAGGTCTTCTCGTCGGCGGTCCAGCCGAAGACGTTGCCGCCCAGGACCAGCGGCGCGATGGAAAGGTCGGTGCGACCGAGACGGCGTTTCTGCAAGACTGATCTCCGTGATGCTGGAAAGGGCTTGATGCCCAAGGATGGGGTTGCCGCTAAGCTAGGTCGTGCCCGGCGGAGGTCAAAGGCATGGTTTTGCTTTTTGATCGGACCAGGGCAATTCCAGCAAAAGTGCGCAGCGGTTGGGCTCGGCGGTTTTGCCGTAGCCTTGCGCCCGGAATTGCGTAAAAACAAAGAGATAGAGCCCATTGAAGGCGAAATTATTTTCGCCGGAAATGCTCTTCACGAAGGCGCGATCCGGCGGCCCACCTCCTCCAGCCAGTGATCGCGGATGCCGAGCGCCTTGAGATGCTCGAGCGTGCTCAAGACATAGTCCTCGTTCCGGCCTGACTGGCCGACGGCGCCGCGAACGACCTCTGCGGCGTGATCGGCATCGAGCCCGCCGGCATATTGCTCATGCTGCCGGTCGACGGTGTAGGCGACCGCCTCGACCGAACTGCCGCCATCCAGCCGGACATCGAGCATGCGTTCGATATAGACGCTGGTCACCAGCTCGCGCTCGCGCAGGTAGGAAAGTACCTCGTCGCGCAAATTGCCGGGAACACGGTATGCCAGGCCGATGCAGGAGCCGCCCCGGTCGAGGCCGAGCACCAGGCCCGGCCGGGTGCGTGTGCCGCGATGCACGAAGGAATAGACGCAAAGCGAGCGGCGATAGCCGTAAAGCCGGGCGCGGCGCGTCTCGACATGGGCAAATCCGGGCCGCCAGATCAGCGACCCATAGCCAAAAACCCAAAAATCGCCCATATCGCCAAGCCTGATCGCATTCGAGTGAACGACACCGCACCGCCAAGGTGCTTCTTCTGTCCCCCGCTTGTTTGCGTGAGAGTGAATGCCCGCTCGCTGGATGAGGGGTTAACGAGAGCCGCAGCATGACGTCAAGTGACGAGCGATCACCCAAACCTCGCCGCCGGCTGTTCTGGCTTGCCGCGTTCATCCTCGTGCTGTTTGCCATTTACAGCGGCGGCTGGTTCTATCTCGCCGGCAGGCTCAAGGCCGAGGCCGATCAGGCGGTGGCGAGGCTGGGCAGCAATGGGATCGCCGCCGGTTGCGCCAACCTCGCCGTCACCGGCTATCCGATGAGCTTCATGGTCTCCTGCGACAACATCGCCTACGAAGACGACGCCCGGAAGGTCGCCGCCTCCACCGGAAGCTTCAATGCCGTCGCCGGGATCACCGGACCCTTGTCGCCGGTCGCCGACCTGCGCGGGCCGCTGCGGACGATGGCGCCCGGCATGCCGCCGCTCTGGATCGACTGGGACCAGTTGCAGGCCAATGTCAAAGTGTGGTGGCCGCTGCCACGGAGCGTTTCGCTGCAGGCTGAAGGCTTGAACGGTCAGACCGATCCGCAGGACGACACAGACCCGATGCAGTTGTTCAGTGCCGGCAAGGCGGCCGGCCAGTTGCAGCCGGCCGGCCAGGACATCAACTATGTCGGCAGCTTCGGCGATCTGGAGATCAATGCGGATGCCATCGACGGACGCGTGCTGCCGGCGCTGGACGGCAGTGGCGACGTAACGCTGAAGAACGGCATAGCGCTGATCGCCGCGCCGCCGAAAAGCCTGCGCGGCCAGTCGATCGACATCGCCAAGCTCGACCTGTCGTCGGGAACCGCGCGCATCACGGTGTCCGGGCCGGTCTCCGTCGACGCGGAAGGCCTGATCGACGCAAGCCTGACGATCAAGCTCAAGGACCCCAAGGCGGTGGCGGCCATCCTTGGCGGTGCCATGCCGGAGCACAAAAGCGAAATCGACCAGGGCTTTGCCGCCATTGCCATGCTTGGCAAGGAACCGTCCTTGCCGCTCAAGATCGTCAAGGGCAAGGCCTCGCTGGGCTTCATCCCGCTTGGCAAGATCAAGCCGTTAGAGTAGCGCAGCGATGGCGCGGCCGGTCAGACTGCTCAGCGTCGGCGCCTTCACCCTCGACACGATCCTTCGCGTCGAGGCGCTTCCCGCGCATCAAGGCAAGTTCATCGCCAGCGACGGCGTCCAGATCGCCTCCGGCATGGCGACGAGCGCCGCCTGCGCCGCGCGGCGCCTCGGCGCCGAGGTCTCGCTATGGGCAAGCGCGGGCGACGATCCGGTCGGCGACCAACTGATCGCGGACATAGAGGCCGAACGCGTCGACTGCAGCCTCGTCCGCCGCGTCGCCGGCGCGCGGTCGGCGCTGGCCGCGATCCTGGTGGATGCGCATGGCGAGCGCGTCATCGTGCCCTTCTACGACAAAAAGGCGCAAGCCGATCCCGAGGCGCTGCCGCTCGCCGACCTTTCCGCCTTCGACGCCGTGCTGGTTGATGTCCGCTGGCCGGGCGCCGCGGCGCTTGCTCTGAGCGCGGCCAGATCGATCGGCCGCCCGGCGATCCTGGATGCCGACACCGCGCCCATCGAGGTGCTGGAGCGGCTGCTGCCCTTGGCCTCGCACATCGTCGCCTCGGAGCCGGCGGCGCGCATCGTCTGCGGCCACGCGCTCGACCCCGAAAGCGCCTGCGCCGACCTTGCCTCGCGCACCGATGCCTTCGTCGCGGTGACCGGCGGCGCGGCAGGCACATGGTGGCATGATCGGGCGGTCGGACGCGTCCGCCATGTCGAGGCACCGAAGGTCAAGGCGGTGGACACACTCGCCGCCGGCGACGTCTTCCATGGCGCCTTCGCCGTCGGCCTCGCCGAGGCCATGTCCACGGAAGAGGCCCTGCGCTTCGCCAGCGCCGCCGCCGCGCTCAAATGCCTGCGCTTCGGCGGCCGCCTCGGCGCGCCGGATCGGGCCGAGACGCTGGCCATGATGGCGGCGCACTGGCCGCCAGCCCGAGAAGGCAAAGGGAGCTGAGATTCAGGTCAGGCCGAGTCGAAAATGGTGGGTCCCGAGAACCGGAGCGGAGCGTACTTGAAGTACGTGAGCACCGGAAGCGCAGGGAGCCGCCATTTGCAGACCGGCCTCACCTGAATATCAGTTCCCTTTGGGGTGCTCGACCGCTTGGCGACCAAAATCCGGCACATCGATGTCCTGGCCGGCCTCGATGATCGAGCGGCGGACGGCGCGGGTGCGGGTGAAGAGATCGAAGAGCTTTTCGCCGTCGCCCCAGCGGATCGCCCGCTGCAGCGACGCCAGATCCTCCGAGAAACGCGCCAGCATCTCCAGAATGGCATCCTTGTTATGCAGGCAAACATCGCGCCACATGGTGGGATCGGAGGCTGCAAGACGCGTGAAGTCGCGAAAGCCGGAGGCGGAATATTTGATGACTTCGCTCTTGGTCACCGCTTCCAAATCGTCCGCCGTGCCGACGATGTTGTAGGCGATGATATGCGGCAGATGCGAAACGATCGCGAGCGTCATGTCGTGGTGCTGCGGGTCCATCGTGTCGATGTTGGAGCCACAGCGTCGCCAGAATTCCGAAAGCTTCTCGAGCGCCGCGGGATCGGTGCCCGGCAGCGGCGTGAAGATGCACCAGCGGTTCTCGAAGAGGTCGGCGAAGCCGGCATCGGGTCCGGACTTTTCCGTGCCGGCCAGCGGATGTCCGGGGATGAAGTGCACGCCTTCCGGCACATGCGGCTGCATTTGCGCGATGACCGAGGCCTTGGTCGAGCCGACATCGGTAAGGATGGCGCCTTTCTTCAGCGTCGGCGCGATCTCGGCCGCGACCTCGCCGGACGAGCCGACCGGCACCGAGACGACGACGAGGTCGGCGTAACGCACCGCTTCGCTGGCATCCGTCGTGTAGGAATCGCCAAGGCCTAGCTCCTCGGCGCGCTTCAGCGTCGATGCGCTGCGCGTCGCGATGGCGATATGGCGCGCCAGGCCCTCGCGGCGGATGACGCGGGCGAGCGACGAGCCGATCAGGCCGATGCCGACCAGCGCTATTTTCTCGAACATCGGTGATGCCATGGTGTTCTAGCTTTTCAGGAAGGTCTTGAGCGCGTCGATGACGCCGCGATTGGCCTCTTCTGTGCCGATGCTCATGCGCAGCGCATTGGGAAAGCCGTAGCCGGTCACGCGGCGCAGGATGTAACCGCGCGCACTGAGATAATCGTCCGCCGCCGCCGCCGAATGCTTCTTGCCGTCGGGAAAATGGATCAGCACGAAATTGCCGACGCTGGGCGTGACGCGCAGGCCGAGCCCGGTCAGCTCCGCGCTGAGCCAGGCCAGCCATTTCTCGTTGTGCGTCGCGCTGCGCTCGATATGGGCGCGGTCGCGGATCGCGGCGATGCCGGCCTCGATCGCGGTGGCATTGACGTTGAACGGGCCGCGGATGCGGTTGATTGCATCGACGATATGCGCCGGGCCGTACATCCAGCCGATGCGCGCGCCGCCAAGACCGAGCTTGGAGAAGGTGCGGGTCATCACCACGTTCTCGGAGCTGCCCGCCAGCTCGATGCCGGCTTCATAGTCGTTGCGCCGCACATATTCGGCATAGGCCGCGTCGAGCACCAGCAGCACATCCTTCGGCAATGCCGCGTGCAGCCGGCGCACTTCCTGGAACGGCACATAGGTGCCGGTCGGATTGTTCGGATTGGCGAGGAACACGATCCGCGTGGCCGGCGTCACCGCGGCCAAAATCGCATCGATGTCGGCGCGCTCGTCGGTTTCCTTGACCGCCACCGGCTTGGCGCCCGCCGCCTGGATGTAGATCTTGTAGACCATGAAGGCGTGCTCGGTGAACACCGCCTCGTCGCCCGGCGCGAGATAGGTCTGCGCCAGGAGCCCGAGGATCTCGTCGGAGCCGTTGGAGCAGATGATGTTTGCCGGGTTCAGCCCATGCACTTCGGCGATCGCCTCGCGCAGCCGGCGGGCGGTGCCATCGGGATAGACGTCGAGCTTCGCCGCCACTTCGCGCGCGGCCTCGATCGCCTTCGGCGAGGGCCCGAGCGGATTTTCGTTCGACGACAGCTTGTAGACTTTCGTCACGCCGGCGGGCGCGGTGCTTTTTCCCGGCACATAGGCCTCGATGTCCATGATGCCCGCGCGGGGCGTCGGACGGGGCTGATCCTGCTTCATGTCACAAATCCGTCGAGAAGGCCTTCAAGGCCGCAGCGGAAATACAGGCCACGGGCTGGAATGTCGAGTGCCGGCGCCTGATGCATGCGGACCGCCCGCGAGGATCAGGGCCTTGAAATCACACCGGGTCTCGGGAGCCAGTCATGACTTCGTCGAATCGACGAGGGCGCGGAACCCCTCCAACTCCTCTTCGGCAATGGCCGCGATCTCGGCCTTGCCGGGGTAGCTGCCGCCGTCGACCTCCTTGCGGAAGGCGGTGAGCGCGTCGATCCGGGCGTCGCGTACCTGCTGGTGCAATGCGGCCAGCTTGCCCCAGGCCCGCGCGTGGCGAGGGAGACGGGTCGACTCACCGCAGATGTCCGACGTGAACAGGAAGATGACGTCCGGCTCGGCGCCCGAGCCGAGCGACACGGTCACCAGCGAGGTGCGGCGGTGGATTTCCGCCATCAACGCCGCCGGCATGATCTCGCACTCGACCGCGAAGGCGCCGGCATCCTCCAGTCGCCGGAACTGGTCCCAGAGCTCGACCGCCTCGGCCGCAGTCTTGCCGACCGCCCGGATGCCGCCGACCCAGGTCGATTTGCGCGGCACGAAACCGAGATGGCCCATGACCGGTATCCGTTCATTGGCCAGCATGCGGACCGTGTCGAAGCCGCGTCCGGTGATGACGGCGTCCGCGCCGGAGGTGATTGCCGAAAAAGCGGTGCGCAGGATCTCGTCGCCGGTCACCGCGTCGGCGAAGCCGAGCGCGGCCGTTACGAAGACGCGGCGCGACCCCTCGCGGACGCGGGCCACATTGGCCGCCCGGCAGACGACCATCTCGATGCCGGCCGCCTCGGCCGCGGCGGCCTCGTCCGCCGTCTCGGCGGTCACCTGGGCGACGCGGTGGCCAGCCTGCCGCAATGCGCGCAGGCCGGCCACCGTGATGCTCCGCTCGACCTCGCGGCCGCCGAAATCGAAGATCTTCGGCACGCTCAGCCCTTGAGTTTCTTGGCGTAGTAGTCGGGCGCGACAACGCCGGGCTTGGAGAACCAGGCCGGAACGTCGACACCGGAATAGAGCAGGATGTTGCCCCAGGGGTCGAAGGCGCCGGTGCGCACGATCACCTTGGCCTTGGCGGCCATCTCGCCGAGAATGGCCTCGTGCTTGACGCTTTCATGGTCGGCGTCCGGGAACAGGCGCTTCACCTTCGCGAGCAGCGGCGCGTTGTGCACGGGCAGCGTGTCGGCATAGGCGACGCGTTCGGCGATCAGGTTGGCCGCGATTGGCGTCAGCACGGTCTCGAGATCGGGAACGTCGGGCGTGATGGCGAGGTCGATGCGCCATGCGCTCGACGGAATGGGAAAACCCGCGTCGCAGACGATCATCAGGTCGCCATGCCCCATGGAGGCGATGGCATGAGCGAGTTCGGCGTTAAGCAGTCGGTTGCGGTTCACGGTTGCTCCTTCCATACGGTTTTCATGGCTTCGGCATAAAGCGCGTCGGCCTGGGCGCGCTGGGGCAGGCCGGGAATGACGCCGAGCCTGGTGCAGGCGATCGCGCCGCAGGCGACGCCGAAACGCACGGCCTCGACGATGTCGCGGCCTTCGGCAAGCGCCATGGCGAAGCCCGAATTGAAGGCATCGCCCGCGCCGGTCGTGTCGGTGACCTCCACCGGCACCGCCGGCACCATGACGTCGATCTCGTCGGTCAGGATCAGCGCGCCGCTGCGGCCGAGTGTGACGACGACGTTGCGCACGCCGCGCCGCCGCAATTCCCGGGCGAGGTCGCGCGAGGACCTGGGGTCGTCGGCAGGCAGGCCGAGCAGGATGCGCAGTTCGCTTTCATTCGGGGTGAGGTAATCGACCCAGGCGAAGGTCGTGTCCGGCAGCTGGCGCGCCGGAGCCGGGTTGAGGATCGTCCTTGCGCCATGCTTGCGGCCAAGCTCCATCGCCCGCGTGGCGGCGGCCGTCGGCACCTCCAGCACGGTCATGACGACATCGCTCTCGGCGATGCGTGCCTCGGCCGTGTCGACCGTGGCCGCGTCCATCAACTCGTTGGCGCCCATGTCGAGGATGATGAAGTTCTCGCCCTTGTCGTTGAGGATGATGAAGCCGACGCCGGTCGCCCGCTCCGTCCGCGTGCTCACGAGGCCGGTGTCGACGCCTTCGATTGCATAGAGGTCGGTGGCGATGCTGGCGAGCTTGTCGGTGCCGAGGATGGCGAGCAGCGACGACGACGCGCCCAGACGCGCGGTTGCGACGGCCTGGTTGGACCCCTTGCCGCCCGGACCCATGTCGAAATCGGTGCCGAGCATGGTTTCGCCGAAAATGGGCAGCTTGGGCGCCCGCATGGTCAGCCCGACCGCGAAGCTGCCGACGATGGTTATCTTTGGCTTGGTCATCCGCATTCCCGTCTCAGGATGTCATGGCGCATGCGAGGATCGCCGTCTCGGTGATAGCCTGGCCGGTGAGTTCGCCCGACAGGCGGCCGTCGCGCAGCACAAGCACTCGTTCGGCATTCATGATCAACTCCGGTATCTCCGAAGAGATCATGACGATCGCCATGCCTTCGCCGGCGATGCCGCGCAGGATCGAGTAGATTTCCGCCTTGGCGCCGACATCGATGCCGCGTGTCGGCTCGTGCAGCACCAGCACGCGCGGATTGGTGACGAGGCTGCGGCCGAGGATGATCTTCTGCTGGTTGCCGCCCGAAAGCGTTCCCAGTTTCTGGCCGAGATGTGAAATCCGCGCATCGAGCCGCGCGACCTGGGCGCGGGCCTCGCGTTTCACCGCGCCGCGCCGCACGAAGCCGGCCAGCGAAAAGCGCGGCAGCGAGGCGGAGACGACATTGTCGGCCACGCTCATCTGCAGAAGGCCGCCGGAACCGCGCCGGTCGGCCGGAACGAAGGACATGCCGAGGCGGATCGCGGCAAGTGGATCGGCGCCGCGCAGTTCCTTGCCGTCGATGGTGACCTTGCCGCGCCGGGCGCAGAGCCCGAAAAGCGCGTCGCCAAGTCCGTCCTTGCCCGAATCGGGAAGTCCGCCGATGCCGAGTATCTCGCCGGCGCGCACGCTGAAGCTGACGTCCTCCAGCCCCGCCGCCTCGAGCTTCTCGACTGTCAGCACGGTGTCCTCGTCTTCAGGCCTGGGTTCGACCTGAAGCGACCATTGCATGGCGGCGTCGAGGTCGCGGCCGACCATGGCCCGGATGAGCTGGCCCTCCGACAGGCCCTCATTGACCATCGTCACGATCGTGCGGCCATCGCGCATCACCGTGACGCGGTCGGCGATATCCAGCACCTCGCGCAGATGGTGCGATACGTAGATGATGGTCACGCCCTCGGCGCGGAGCTGCCTGACGACCTCGAACAGCCTTTCGCTTTCGCGTTTGGAAAGCGCCGAATTCGGCTCGTCGAGCACGAGCACGCGGGCATTCTGGCGGATGGCGCCGGCGATTTCGACCAATTGCATCTCGGCGACCGAGAGGCGGCCGACCTTGGTGTCGGGGTCGAGGCCGCCCATGCCGAGCCGGGTAAGCGCATCGCGCGCCTCCCGCCGCATCATATCGCGCGGCAGCAGCGAAATGGCAGAGCGCGCCGCCATGTCCGACATCATGATGTTTTCGGCCACGCTCATCGTCGGGCAGAGCGCCAACTCCTGATAGACGACAGTGATGCCGTGGGCGCGGCTGTCGAGCGGGGAGGAAAGTTTCACTTCCCGGCCCTCGACCAGAAGCTTGCCACCATCGGGGCGCAGGTCCCCGGCCAGGATGTTCATCAGCGTCGACTTGCCGGCGCCGTTCTCGCCGATCACGGCGTGAACCTCGCCGGCCCGGAAGCCGACGGAAATACGGTCAAGCGCGAGCACACCGGGAAACCGCTTGGTTACGCCGGCGATCTCGACAATGTTTGCGAAGGAGGGGGCGGCCGTCATCGAGCTGGCTCGACGGGCCGGCGGAACCTGCGGCCCGCCGGCCCGTCACGCTGGCATTGTTACTTCTTGGCCACCTCGGCAATGTTCTCCTTGGTGTAGACGCCGACGCCGGTGTCGAGGTTCTCGATCGTCTGGCCCTTGAGGAACTGGACGAGGAGGTCGACCGCGGCGAAGCCCTGCTTTTCCGGAGCCTGGTCGATGGTGGCCTGCACATCGCCGCTCTGCACGAGCTGCACGGTCTGGTCGAGCAGGTCGAAGCCGACCACCTTCACCTTGTCGGCCGCCTTGTTGCGTTCGACCCAGGTGCCGGCGGCGGGAGTGGAGCAACACTCCAGCGACAGGACGCCGGAGATCGAGGGATTCGCCAACATGGCGTTCTCGATCGCCGAATAGATCTTCTGCGGATCGGTGCCGGTGTTCAGCGTGCTGACCACCTCTAAGCCGGGCTCGGCCTTCAGCGCCTCGCGCGCGCCTTTTTCACGGTCGAGCGACCACTGGGCGGCGGCGTCGATGGTGGTGATCATCACCTTGCCCTTGCCGCCGAGAACCTTGGCCATCAGTTTGCCGGCCTCACGGCCCGACTGCACGAGATCCTGCCCGGCGAAAGCCAGGCGCTTGCTTTCGGGATTGTCGGTGTTGAAGGTGACGACCGGGATACCGGCGGCGATCACCTTGTCGATCAGCGGCGCCAACGCGTCGGTCGACACCGATGAAATCGCCAGGCCGTCCATCTTGCCCATCAGCGTCTCGATCTCGCTGATCTGGCCGTCGGCATCGGCGCCGACGGGGCCGATGAACTGCGCGCTGACCTTGTCCTCGGTCGCCGCCCGCTGCACGCCGGCCTTCATGAACGGCGCGAATTCGTTCGAGACGTCATGGTAGGAAACGTAGATGTCGAGCGGCTGGCCTGCGGCGATCTTGGCCTTGATGCGATCGGCGAGCGAGAAATCGGCGAGCTTGGCCTCGGCATGCGCGAGCGTGGGCAGCAGGCTGAGCGTCGCCGCGAGAATGACATGTCTGATTTTCATGGATAGTCCTCCCTTTTTTGTTTGGCTTGATTGCCCTCAGAGCATGATGCCGAAAAGTGTGCAGCGGTTTTCGGACGACATCATGCTCTATCTCCCTGATTTGGAACCGGATTCAGATTTCAGGTTGATGCGGCCTGAAACCTGTATCCGGTTCTAGGCCGCGCGGCGCGTTGTCCATTTGTCGATGCCGACGGCGATGATGATGACGAGGCCGATCATCAGTTCCTGCACGAAGGGCGACACGCCCATCAGCACAAGGCCGTTGCGCATCACGCCGATGATCAGCACGCCGAGTATGGTTCCAAGGATGGTGCCTTCGCCGCCCGACAGCGAGGCGCCGCCGACGATGGTCGCGGCGATGACGTCGAGCTCCAGCCCGAGGCCGGTGCGGCCGGCCTGCCCGCTGGGCAGGAAGGCGAGGCTGAGGATGCCGGCGAAGGCGGCGAGCAGCCCCATCAGCACGAAAGCCCAGATCTTCACGGTGTTGACGGAAATGCCCGACACGCGCGCCGCTTTGGCGCTGCCGCCCACGGCATACACCCGGAAGCCGAAGTTCAAATAGGAAAGCACCAGCCATGCCAGCACGGCGATGACGGCGAAGAACACGAGCTGCATCGGAATGACGCTGAACAGATAGCCCTGACCCATGAAGTTGAAGGTGTCGAGAACGTCGGGAAGCGCGCCGTTGCGCGCGTTGACGGTGACGGGCTGGCCGTTGGTCAGGATGAGCGCGGCGCCGCGGACGATGCTGAGCAAGCCGAGCGTGGCGATGAGCGAGGGCAGGCGGCCGTAGGTGGACAGGGTACCGTTGATGACGCCGATGACGGCGCCGGCGAAGAGGCCGACCGCGAGCGCCGGCAACAACCCCCAGCCAGCGACGATCAGCATGCCGGTGGCAAGCCCCGAAAAGGCGTAGGTCGATCCGACGGACAGATCCACCTCGCCGGAGATCAGCACGAATGTCATGCCGACCGCCATGATCCCGAGCAGCGAAACCTGTCGGCCTATGTTCAAGAGGTTCAGCGACGTGAGGAAGCTGTCGGTCGCGAAGGTCAGGAACAAGCAGATCACGACCAGCGCGATGAACACGCCAGCCTCACGGACCCGCAAGAGTCGCGACAATTCAAACCGGCCTGCGGCTGCCGCGCGCGCGCCGCTCCTGACCGTATCGGCCATCCCATTCCTCCCTCGACGGCGGCGCGACGGCTGCAGCCGTCCGTCGCTGTTCTTCATCTCCCCATCGATCCGCAGCCTGGGCCCAAGCCCGGTTCGATGTCCTCAAGGCCGGGCTTCTGCCCGGTCGTGCTTGCTCAGGAAGCCTGCTGGAAAGAACCGGCAGGCACCTTGCGCAATTGTTCGTAGTTGCCGTATTCGCGCACCTTCTTGAAGGGCGCGTTCTCGACCGCGTTGTAGGAGCAGATATAGCCCCAGCGATACGTGTCCGAGCGGTTCGCGTCCGAACGGTGCAGCAGGTTGCCGTCGAAGACCAGGGCGTCGCCCGCCTCCATCTCGACATAGATGTGCTCGAAGCGCTTCAGGGCAGCTTCCAGGTGCTCATGCTCGACATTGGTCTGCTCGTTCTCGCGGATATGATTGAGGCGGCCGAGCTTGTGCGTGCCCTTGAGCACCTGAAGGCAGCCGTTTTCGCGGGTCGCCTTGTCGAGCGCGACGTAGATGCTCATCATTTCCGGTGCCAGGCAGCCGTAATTGTACCAGTAGCCGAAGTCCTGGTGCCATTCCCATGCGCCGCCTTCGTTGGGCTGCTTCATCGTCATCTTGTGGCTGTAGAGGTAGATCGGCTTGCCGACGGCGTCCTCGGCCAGATCGACCATGCGCTCGTCGCGGGCCAGCAGGCCGTATTTGTCGTCTTCGGCCTTGGTCCACATCTTCAGCAGCGTGGTCTTGCCCTCCTTGTCGCCCTTGGACATCACGCCGCCCTTGCTCTGCTCCTCCGCGAGCTGCTTGCGGGCGTGGTCGCGAAAGTTGGCGACTTCACCGGCGCCCAGCAGGCCACGGCGAATGATGTAGCCGTCGCGAGCGTAAAGCTCGGCTTCATGTCTGGTCATCGCGAGCATCGGTATTCTCCCTGGAACCCCAAAGCGTCCCGCGATGCGGCACGGGCGCCCCTGAACCTTTTTGAAGGCCTGGTCCCGATCCGTTTCCGGCCGGAAATCCCAGGCTCTTGAGGAGAATTTAGCCCCTCCGCCGAGGAACAAAATGGACAAAGGGAACGTATTTTTTGTATAAAACGCGCATGCACAAAAGAACGTCCGTAATTGAGAGTTTCCACTATGTGCCAGCCCCGACCTGGACCCGCGCCGCGTTCAGCGTGCTGCGCGCCGGAAAAGTCGCCGCCGGGCCGGATTACCGGATAGAACGCGCCATCTATCCCGGACAGGACATCATCTACTGTCTTGCCGGCGCCGGCTTTGTCGAAACGCTTGGGCAAAGGATAGACGTCGGGGCTGGTCAATTGGTCTGGATGGCGAACGAGGCTCCGCACGTCCATTCCGCCGATCCCCGGGATCCTTGGACGGTGCTTTGGTTCAGGCTGGACGGCCCGGAGCCCGCCATCCTGCGGCGCAAGCTGTTCGGAGAGGGCACGCCGCGCGCCAGCTTCGCCGAGGGAACAACTCCAGTCCCGTGGTTCGAGCGCCTGTTTGCCGCGTTGCGCCGCCGCGACGCCAGCCTCGATCTGCGCCTTTCGCAACTGGTTGCCGAATTCCTGCTCCTGATCGATCGCGCGTTGGCGGGGCCGGATAGCGACGACCTGCCGAAACCGCTCGCTTCCGGTATGGAAGCGATGCGCGGGGCGCTCGGTTTCGCATGGACCGCGTCGGCCCTGTCGGCCGTCACCGGGCTCGGGCCGTCGCAGACCCGGCGGATGTTTCAGCGCTATCTTCGCACCAGCCCGCATCAGTGGCTGATGCGCGAGCGGTTGATGCACGCGCAGTCGCTGCTGGTGCAGGACGACCAGCCGATCGCCGAGATTGCCGAGACATGCGGCTTTTGCGACGTCTATCATTTCGGCCGCGAATTCAGGCGATCCGTTGGCATTTCGCCTTCGGCCTGGCGGCGCAGCGAACTAGGTGTTGCGTCGAAGCGCTGAACAGATTCCGAAGGCGTCACACGGCTTTCCGGCGAGAAACTGCGACAAGACAAGGCAGGCCATGTGTTGGCTTGGCAGGAAATGGCCTGCTTGGGTGTGGTGAACCGACTGGAGCGCCGCGAGGAGGCTACCCGTTGACGAAGAGCGGCGCTGGTCCTAGAAGAACTGCCAGACTTCTCCGTGGTGATTTGGCCGGTCGGCTTGCAGCCACGTTAAACAACTCGCTAAAGGGCCGTTTGCAACCTGTAACCGGCTTTGCGACGGCAATGCCGGTTTTTTGTTGTCCGCTGCCGGCCGGACACCGCATCGGGACGAGACCGATGCGGGACAGGATGAGGATGGACATGGCCGCTCAACGCGCTGCAAGGACCAAGGACGAGGCCGACCATCCGTCGAGCCCGGTGCTGCAGTTCGGCCCCGATAAGCCGCTGAAGCTCGACGCCGGCACCATCCTCTCGCCTTTCCAGATCGCCTACCAGACCTATGGCACGCTCAACGCCGCGCGCTCCAACGCCATCCTCGTCTGCCACGCGCTGACGGGCGACCAGCACGTCGCCAATACCAATCCGGTGACCGGCAAGCCTGGCTGGTGGGAAGTGCTGATCGGCCCAGGCAAGATCATCGACACCAACCGCTTCTTCGTCATCTGCGCAAACGTCATCGGCGGCTGTCTCGGCTCGACCGGCCCGGCCTCGACCAATCCGGCGACGGGCAAGCCTTATGGGCTCGACCTGCCCATCATCACCATCCGCGACATGGTGCGCGCGCAGGCGATGCTGGTCGATCATTTCGGCATCGAAAAGCTGTTCTGCGTGCTTGGCGGCTCGATGGGCGGCATGCAGGTGCTGGAATGGGCGGTGAGCTATTCGGAGCGTGTGTTCTGCGCCCTGCCGATCGCCAGCGGCGCCCGCCATTCCTCGCAGAACATCGCCTTCCATGAAGTCGGCCGACAGGCCGTCATGGCCGATCCGGAATGGCATGGCGGCAAATATCTCGATTTCGGCAAGCGGCCGGAAAAGGGGCTCGCCGTCGCGCGCATGGCCGCTCACATCACCTACCTTTCGGAAGCAGCGCTCCACCGCAAGTTCGGCCGCAATCTGCAGGACCGCGAGGCGCTCACCTTCGGCTTCGACGCCGATTTCCAGATCGAAAGCTATCTGCGCCACCAGGGCATGACCTTTGTCGACCGCTTCGACGCCAATTCCTACCTCTATCTGACCCGCGCGATGGACTATTTCGACCTTGCCGCCGATCATGGCGGGCGCCTCGCCGACGCCTTCGCCGGCACCAAGACGCGCTTTTGCCTGGTCTCCTTCACCAGCGACTGGCTGTTCCCGACCGAGGAGAGCCGATCGATCGTGCATGCCTTGAACGCGGCGGGCGCTTCCGTCTCCTTCGTCGAGATCGAGACCGATCGCGGCCACGACGCCTTCCTGCTCGACGAGCCGGAGCTGTTCGCGGCCATCAACGGCTTCATCGCGTCGGCCGCCCGCGCCAGGGGGCTCGGCGCATGACCCCGAACCGAAGGTCAGCGAACGCAGAAAGTTGCAGACTTTTCGGAGCCGGATCGCGCGCCATGCAGGAGGCAAGGCCATGAGCGTCAATCGCGCCCAGCGTGTCGACCTCGAGGTCGTCACCGATCTCATTCCGGCCAATTCGCGCGTCCTCGATGTCGGCTCGGGCGACGGCGTGCTTCTGGAACTCCTGCAGGAGACCAAGCAGGTCGACGGCCGCGGGCTGGAACTGTCGCAGCGCGGCGTCAATGAATGCGTGGCGCGCGGGCTATCGGTTATCCAGGGCGACGCCGACACGGATCTGAAATTCTACGCCGACAAGGGCTTCGACTTCGTCGTGCTGTCGCAGACGCTGCAGGCGACGCGCAACCCGAAGGTCGTGCTCGACGAGTTGCTTCGGATCGGCAACCGCGCCATCGTCTCCTTCCCCAATTTCGGCCACTGGCGCGTGCGCTTTTCGCTGCTGATCAAGGGCAGAATGCCGGTCACCAAGGACCTGCCCTACTCCTGGTACGACACGCCCAACATCCATTTCTGCACCATTCGCGACTTCGTCAACCTGTGCGAGGAACTCGGCGCGACGGTCGAGAAAGCGACCGCGCTCGACGCCAACGGCCAGAAGATCGGCCTGTCGATGCCCTGGTGGTTCTGGAACTTCTTCGGCCAGCAGGCGGTGTTTTTGTTGAGGCGCTGACGGGAATGCGTTTCTTTCGTCGGTCACCGGCAGTGGTGGAAATCCCACCAAACATTTTGTCCGAGCTACGGGCGGGAATTCTCGTCTGCACGTCACCACGCAGCGGCAGCAATCATCTCGCGGGTCTGATGGCTTCCGCCGGGCTGGGCCATCCACTGGAGTGGTTTGGCGGGCGACGCCTGCTGGAGTTGCCGGGTTACCCACGAGATCCCCGCGCCCAGCTTCTGCGTGCACTGACGGAGGGGCGGTCCTCTACCGGGATCTACGCAATCAAGATCTTTGCGAGTCAGTTCACCCAACTTGCCAAGAAGGTGAACCTGCCAGCCAGCCTCCCCAACTTAAGCTATGTGCGGTTAACGCGTGACGATCTGCTCGGGCAGGCGATCTCATGGGCACGTGCGCGTCAAACCCGCGAATTCCGATCCACCGAGATCAGTCACGTACCGCCACGCTACAATGGCCAGGCAATCGCGGAGTCTCTGGAAAAGATTTTGATGGAGAATCTGGCGTGGGACGGCTGGTTCGCGAAGAATGGCCTGCCCTTCCTATCCCTGACCTACGAGGAAATTGAGCACGATCCTGCAGGAAGCCTGACGAAAGTCGCGCACCTGGCGGATGTGGAGCCCAACTGGGAGACCAACCCTCGGTCAGGTCTCAAAATCCAGCGCGATGCACTCAATGAAGAATGGCGAAAGCGTTTCCTGTCCGAATATGCCGACCCTTCCAGCTTCCAATACCGAATGATGAAATAGTCCATTTAACAAATGCGTAGTGCAGAACTGCATCTCGATCGTTTGACAGCATGCTGGTAGGGCGATAGCCACTAGTTTGATTAACCGGTTGTGTCGCGATGGCGGAACGTCCCACCTATTCTATCGTCATAGAGATGGAGAATGCCAAATCCATCGACTGGGACGAGATCGGCCTTGGGCTGAAAGCCTTGGCGCGTGAGATCGCCGAGGTTTCCGCTAGCGGATTTGCGAGACCGAAGGTCATTGTCTCGCATGGCGGCCTCGAGACTGACGCAGTCTCACTGCGAAGCAGCATCGGAGCCGAAGCGCCACAACTGGCGCAGGTTGCCGATCTGGCCTTCGCGGCGTGTCCTGGCGGCAGATACTACGACCTCAAGAACAACGGCATTCCTTCGAGCGAAGGAAGCATCCTTGTTTTCCTGGATTCCGATACAGTTCCGGAACGGAACTGGCTATCAACTTTACTGAAACCCTTTGTCGACCGGCCTGAAACCATCTGTGTGAATGGGCATACCTATCTTTCATACGATGACTTCTTCTCGCGAACCTTCGCGTTGATCTGGTTTTTCCCGATGGCTGAGGGAGACGAGAGATTCGCCTCAAAGCGTGCTCTCAACGCCAACAACATCGCCTTTCGGCACGACTGGATATCCAGCCACCCATTTCCAGCACACAACGGCTTCAAGGTCTCCTGCACGCTGCTGATGCATGAGCTTTGGAGCGAAGGCCACAAGATAGTCAATGTGGACGCGCGCGTTCACCACTATTCCCCGCGCGGCTGGCGGTTCTTCTTTTGGCGCGCTCTGGTGACCGGCAGGGACGCCGATCGAAAATTCGTCGAGCTTCACGCGCCTGGCAGGGTTCAGCGTATCGTCAAATCATTCACGCGCTGGGGGACAATGTCGTGGCGCACGCTGCGGCGCGTGGTCAACCTCGCACCGCAGACCGGCATGCCGGTCTGGCAAATTCCCTTCGCGGCGATTGTTGGCCTGACGTTCTACACTTTCGCGTTTCTCGGCCATTTCAGCCTGGCGGTGGGGCTCGTTCGCGACGAGCCTGAAATCGTGCCCGACTATGTCGTGCACAGTTAGGGCAATTCCAGGAAAGGCGAGTTGTTCTGCTAGCCAAGCACATCCGTAGCCTTGTGCGGATGCTCGACGCCGTCGACGAAGATCACGTCGGATTCAGAATTGTGGGTGCGCAACTCGAGGATCTGTTGATACGCGGGCGACCGGTACCAGTCCCGCACATGCTGGCTGTCGGGGAATTCGATGACGATCAGATGCCCGGGCCAGTTGTTTTCGACGACCTCGACATCGCCGCCATGGACGACGAAGCGTCCGCCGAACGGCGCCAGCGTGGCGTCGATCTTCTCCAGATACTCGATCATCCAGGGACCCGGCGTGACTTGGCGCATGTGGGCAACGGCGTAAGCGGTCATGATCCTGCTCCTTCATGGGACTGAAGCCGATCGGCCGGCCTCGTTGGGTCATCATGCAAAAGTCAGGTAGTCCGATCGATTACCTTGGACGTCATCGAGACAACGCCGACCCTTAAGCCATCGCCCGGCGGGCTGTCGCATAGCCAGAACGTCGATTGTGTCGCCATCAAACCGCAATGTTGCGGAAAAGCCACTAATTCGACGTTTCTCGGACAGCTTTGCGTGACACACGCGTGGCTTTTTTGTAGCGTCTGTCGCAAATCAGAGGTGGGACGCGAGGATAGCCATCAGACCCATCCGACAAACGCTAGATCCGACCGGCAGTGGCAGCCCGATGTCGAACCAGGACGTTCCGCTGATCTCAGTGATCACGCCGACCCACAACCGGCGCAGCCAGGTCGTGCGCGCGGTGGAAAGCGTTCTGGCGCAGACACTTACCCGCTTCGAGCACATCGTGGTCGACGACGGTTCGACCGACGGGACGGCCGCCGCGCTGGCCGAAATCCGCGACCCGAGGCTGATCTATGTCGGCGCCAAATGGCGCGGCGCCAATGCCGCGCGCAATGCGGGCATTGAGCGCGCCCGGGCGCCGGTCGTGACCTTCCTCGATTCGGACGACGTCTATCTGCCCGATCGGCTGGAGCGGACGCTGGCGCGCTTCGACCAAAATCCCTCGCTCGAAGTCCTCATCAGCTCGTTCTTGTCGCTGAAAGGCAGCCGCAGCACCAAATGCATCAATCGCGACGCTTTCCTCGATAAGAGCACGCTGCAGCGTGCCCTGGTCTCGCAGACCATCTTCATTGCCGGCTCGGCGATCACGGCAAGGCACGAGTCGCTGCTCGCGATCGGCGGCTATGACAGCGACATCACGCGCATGCAGGATCGCGAATTGCTGCTGCGCTTTGCCCAGCGCAGCGGCGCCTTGCTGTCCGAGGACATCGACTGGAAGAAGTACAATTCGGAGAATTCGATCTCCGGCCGCCGCGACGGCTATGTCGAGGCCTACGCCAGTCTGATCGACAAGCATCCTTATATCGCCGATCGCTATCCCGACGTTCCGCCTTACATGATTGCGCGCCAGATCATCGCCGATATCCTCAAGGGCAGGTTGCCGCAGGCGTTTTCGGGCTATCACGCCAACCGGTCGTCCAAGTCGCTCGGCTACTCGCCCGCCGAACTGTTGCGCGGCTATGTCGTCGGCCGCCGCTGGCGGCGCGACTGCTACGACGAGTTCCGCGCCAAATACGGCGCCCGGGCGGTCTGATTACCTCCTTGACGCGACGCCGACGAAAGCCGCTGCACACTTTTCCGTCAGGAATTGCGTGAAAACAAAGAGATAGAGCCGTTTTCCGCGAAACGGCCACAGTACACGACTCATTGGGTTTTGATGGTCTTAGGGAAAGCGCTGAGCCATGCGGTTAGAGCGTTTTGGGGTGA
>NZ_VFTK01000037.1:0-73424 GCF_006439495.1 Mesorhizobium sp. B3-1-8 | reverse complement strand
TTCGGTCTCCTTCCCACTTCAAACCATACACCAGAACCAACACACAGGATTCCAGGGTCTGCGCTCCTTGCTCCGCCCTGGAATGACGAAGTTCGGAAGCTTACGGCTGATCGCGAAGGTTGAGACTTGCACCCCGTTGGCAGTCGGGAATCAAATGGCGACCCCTTCGCTCTCGGAGCTCCGGGATGGCCTGCCATCCGAAGCTCGAAGAGCGAAGGATGGTGCCCAGAAGAGGACTCGAACCTCCACTCCTTGCGGAACACGGACCTGAACCGTGCGCGTCTACCAATTCCGCCATCTGGGCTGGTGGGCGCTCTAGTAAGCGGGCAAACGGTGTGTGTCAACGCGGTTTTTTTCGTCAGCGCCGGCCCTCTTTCTTCCCAGCGTAGGCGCTGCCCCTCATTGCCCTGCCGGGCATTTCTCCCCGTATAGTGACGGGGAGAAAGGGCTGGCGTCGGCGCCACCGCCCTTCTTGCAACGCCTCACCCCTCCAGCACGTCTTTCTTTGCCACCGTGGAATCGGCGTTGAGCTTGTAGATGATCGGCACGCCGGTGCCGAGCTCGAGCTTGACGATCTCCTCGCCTGACTTGCCGTCCAGCGCCATGATCAGCGCGCGCAGCGAATTGCCGTGCGCGGCGACCAGCACTGTCTCGCCGCGCAACACATGCGGCTGCACTTCGTGCAGGTAATAGGGCCACACGCGCGCGCCGGTGTCCTTCAGGCTTTCGCCGCCGGGCGGCGCGATGTCGTAGGAACGGCGCCAGATATGCACCTGCTCCTCGCCCCACTTCTTGCGCGCGTCGTCCTTGTTGAGGCCGGAGAGGTCGCCATAGTCGCGCTCGTTGAGCGCCTGGTCGCGGATCGTCTTCAGGTCGCTCTGGCCGACGATGTCGAGGATGTGCTGGCAGGTCACCTGCGCCCGCTTCAAGGCAGAGGTGTAGGCGATGTCGAATTTCAGGCCGCGCGCCTTGAGCTTCTCGCCTGCGGCAAGCGCCTCGGCTGTGCCCTGCTCGGTCAGCCCGATGTCGCGCCAGCCGGTGAACAGGTTCTTCAGGTTCCATTCGCTCTGGCCGTGGCGCACGAGCACGAGAGTTCCCGACATGTCAGCTCCTATAGAATGTTTGGATAGGGATCAGCTCAGGCCGAGCACGTCCCGCATGGAATAAAGTCCGGGCTTCTTCGCGCGCGCCCAAAGCGCGGCTTTCACCGCGCCGCGGGCGAAGATCGCCCGGTCCTCGGCATGGTGGGAAAGCGTGATGCGCTCGCCGGTGCCGGCAAGGATCACGCTGTGGTCGCCGACGACGGAGCCGCCGCGCAGCGTGGCAAAGCCGATCGAGCCCGTCTTGCGCACCCCGGTATGGCCGTCGCGCACCCGCACGCTGTTGTCGGAAAGATCGATGCCGCGCCCCTTCGCCGCCGCTTCGCCGAGCAGCAGCGCCGTGCCGGACGGCGCGTCGACCTTGTGCCGGTGGTGCATTTCCAGGATCTCGATGTCGAAATCGTCGGCGTCGAGCGCCTTCGCGGCCTGCTCGACCAGCACCGCCAGAAGATTGACGCCGAGGCTCATATTGCCGGATTTGACGATCGTGGCATGGCGCGCGGCGGCGGCGATCCTGGCATTGTCGTCGGCCGAGCAGCCGGTGGTGCCGATGACATGGACGATGCGCGCCTGCGCGGCGTAGCCGGCGAATTCGACGCTCGCGCTTGGAGCCGTGAAATCGAGCACGCCGTCGGCCTTGGCGAAGGCCGGCAGCGGATCGTCGGCGATCGGCACGTTGATGATGCCGATGCCGGCGAGCTCGCCGGCATCCTTGCCGAGATGCGCCGAGTCCGGCCGCTCGATCGCGGCGGCGACGCGCGCGCCGGGCATGGTGTGGATGGCGCGGATCAGCGTCTGGCCCATGCGGCCGGCGGCGCCCACCACAACCAGGCCCATATCGCCGGCTTCGCTCATGCGCTTCTCCTGACGGTCTTCTTGGCGCGGCTGCGCGGCGCCGGAGTTTGGCCCGAAGTCTGGCTTGCCTTGACGTCGTCGACAAGCCCCAGCCCCTTCTTGCCCTGGATCCGGTGGAAACGGGCATAGATGCTGTGCGGGTCGGCCATCAGCGTCGCATGCGTGCCTTCCTCGACCAGCCGCCCCTCTTCCAGCACGATGATGTGGTCGGCATTGACCACGGTCGACAGCCGGTGCGCGATCACGATCGTCGTGCGCCCTTCCATGACATGGGTCAGCGCTTCCTGCACGCGCGCCTCCGCCTCGTTGTCGAGCGCCGAGGTCGCCTCGTCGAGCAAGAGGATCGGCGCCTGGCGAACGATCGCGCGCGCGATCGACACGCGCTGGCGCTGGCCGCCGGAAAGGGTCGAGCCGCCTTCGCCGACCGGCGTGTCGTAGCCTTCCGGCTGCTGGCGGATGAACTCGTCGGCCGCCGCTTGTTTCGCCGCCTGCTCGATCTCGGCGTCGGTGGCCGAGAGCCGGCCGTAGCGGATGTTGTCGCGGATCGTGCCTTCGAAGAGATAAGGCGCCTGCGCCACATAGGCGATCGATTGGCGCAGCGAATGCTTGGTCACCTTGGCAATATCCTGGCCGTCGACCTCGATCGAGCCCTCGTCGACGTCGTAGAAGCGCTGCAGCAGCGCCACCATCGTCGACTTGCCGGCGCCCGATGCGCCGACGACGGCCGTCACCTTGCCGGCCGCGGCGGTAAAGCTCAAATCCCTGAGCACCGGGGTGTCGGCGTTGTAGCCGAATGTCACATGGTTGAAGCGCACCTCGCCGGTAGTGACCTTCGCCTCGACCGCGTCGGGAGCATCGCCCTGCTTCGGCTCGAGGTCGAGCAGTTCGTAGATCATGCGCGCGTTGACCAGGGCACGTTCCATGCCGACCTGTGTCCGGGCCAGGCGTCTTGCCGGGTCATAGGCCAGGATCAGCGCGGTGATGAAGGAAAACACGGCGCCCGGCGGCTGTCCGAGCACCAGCGCCCGATAGCCGGAATAGGCAAGCACGGCGGTAATGGCGAGGCCGCCCAGGATTTCGGAAATCGGCGACAGCCGCTCCGCGACGCGGGCGATCTTGTTGTTACGCTGCTCGGCCGTGTCGGCCATGATGCCGATGCGGCGCGCCAGCTCGTCCTCCAGGGTGAAGGCCTTGACGATGGCGATGCCTTGGGTGGCCTCCTGCACCGATCCGTTCAGCCGCGAGTTGATCAGCACGGATTCCCGGTTGATCTTGCGCAGGCGGCGGGTGATGTAGACGACGGCCCAGATCAACGGCGGCCCGATCAGCAGCGAGCTGAGCGACAGCACCGGATCCTGGTAGATCATCACGCCGAGGAGGGCGATGAGCGAGACCGCGTCGCGGCTGATGGAGGTTAGCGTCAGCGACAGCAGGTCTCGGATGCCGCCGACATTCTCGTTGACCTGTGCCGCCAGCCGGCCGGAACGGGTCTCGTTGAAGAAGTTGACGCCGAGCTTCATCAGATGGTCGAAGCTGCGCTTCTGGTAGCGGGCGACCAGATTGTTGCCGATCGTCGCCAGCGCCACTGCCTGGCCATAGCCGGCGAAGCCGCGCAGCAGGGAGGCGCCCATGAAACCGGCGCAGATCCAGACGATCATGTCGCTGCGCCGTTCGTAGAAGATCTGGTTGATCATCGGGGCCATGATCCACGCCGTGAAGGCGGTGGTGCCGGAAACGATCAGCAGGCAGGCGACGGCGACGACATAGGTCCAGCGATATTCCTTGCCGTTTTCGGCCAGGATGCGGCGCAGCACCGCGCCGACCTCGGTGGGCTGGACTTTCAGTTTGAGGGAAGTTTGAACAGTCAAATCAGGGCGCTTCGTGGTTTTCCGCGTGTCGGATGGGCCGCATTTCGGCATCCTCTTAGCGCCCCGGCTACGGCTTGCCTATGGCGAAACTTCGTCGCGCCGGCCGATCGCTAGCCCGAACGCTGGCGCGATCAAGCCCGCCAGTGCCGGCCCGCCGTCTGCACGCCGAACAGCGAAGGCGTCCTGGCATAGGCGGCGAGCCCGAGCAGCGCCGCCAGCGGATGGGTGATCACATAGACCGGCATTTCGCGCATCAGCGCGCTGTGCGGCGCCTTGTCCTCGAACGCGGCGCGGAAATTGCCGGCTTTCAGCGCCGGCACGATCTTCTGCGCGATGCCGCCGGTCAGGAACACGCCGCCGCGGCCCATGAACACCAGCGCGAGATCCCCCGCGGTGCGGCCGAGGCAGGTGACGAACAGCGCCAGCGCCTCCTCGGCCACCGGATCGGATTTGGCGAGCGCGGCCGCCGTGACCTCGGCCGGCGTCGTGAAAGGCGTCGGCTTGCCGTCCGTCCTGGCGACGGCGCGGTAAACGTTGACCAGCCCGCGTCCGCACAGGATCTGCTCGCCGGAGATGCGGCCCTCGAGCTTGTCGATATGCGGGAACACCTCGAAGTCGCGCGGCGTGCGCGGGCCGATATCCATATGCCCGCCCTCGCCCGGCACCGGGATCCAGTGGTTGAGCGCATGGATCAGCCCGGCGACGCCAAGGCCGGTGCCGGGGCCAAGCACGACCCGGCTCGCATTGGGTTCCGGCGTGCCGCCGCCGATCTTTTCCATATGCTCTTCGCCGAGCGCCACCACGGCCAGCGCCTGCGCCTCGAAATCGTTGAGCACGACGACCTCGCTCAGGCCCAGATGGGCGAACATCTGCCGGGGCTTCACCACCCAGGGGCAGTTGGTGAGCGGGATCTCGTCGCCGTCGACCGGCCCGGCGATCGCCAGCACCGCCGAGTTCGGCTGGATGGACGAGCGGTCGAGCACCGCCGCCTGGATCGCCTCGTCGATGGTCTTGAAATTAGCCGTCTGGACGATTTGCGGCTCGGTGGCTTCCGAATTGGCGTCGAGCACGATCGAGAAGCGCGCATTGGTGCCGCCAATATCGCCGATCAGGACCGGAAACCGCAGCGCCGTCTCGTTCTCGTCTGCCATGCTCTTGATCGTCCTCGCTGCGGCGCCGCTGTGCCGTTTCAATCGCCCATTTCAATCGATTGACTAGCGCATGACCCCGCAAAGGGGAAGCCCGCTTGCGCCTTGGAGCAATTCCAGGAAAAGTGTGAGCGGTTAAGCTCGGCGCCTTCGCCGTAACCTTCCGTCCGGAATTGCGTCAAAGCAAAGAGATAGGGCGTTTCGCCGCTTCCGTGAACGGTGAAACGCGCTAGTTCCCCGACACAGGGATTTTGAAAGGTTGCCGTTTGTCTTGGTGCAGGATTTTCCGTTCATTTCCGTGAATCAGCGCAAACGCTGGAGATTGGTTGAAGCCACCCCAACGTCGTCATTCTATGGTCTTCGCGACGGAGCTTCGCTCCTGCTCCGCCCTAGAATGACGATCGCGAAGGGCGTTTCGGCCAATCTCCAACGCATGCCACCTGCCAACGCAAACAGAGCCGACCGGTCAAAATCCCTGTGCAGTGCCACTAGTTCCCCGGCCGTGGGCGCGGCAACGGGATGCCGATCTTGGGCGTCGGCGCGAAGGCGCTTGCCGCCGACGGAACCGAGGCGTTGCCGCTGGAGATCATCTCCGCCGGCTCGGTCGGCTGCGGCTCGGCCACGGCGACCGCTGCGCCGACGCCATGATAGGTCACCGCCTCCAGCGAAGGCGCGTCCGGCGCATTGACCACGTCCTGGCATTGCTTCGGCAGATTGGCCATCGTCATCACGTCGCGCGCCTTGGGCGCGTCCGGGTTTTTGTTCGGCCGCCACGGCTCCTCGGTGAACCACCAGGCCAGCGGCTTGCCGCAGCCATCGTCCTCCAGCGTCGTCTCCTGCGCCTTGCAGAAAGGCGAGCCCGGCTGGCAGCCGATGCGCATGTGGAAATGATAGTCATGGCCCCAGAATGGCCGGATCTTGCGCAGCCAGGAGCGGTCGCCGGTGACGGTGTCGCAGAGCTTCTTCTTGATGCCGGGATTGACCAGGATGCGCTCGACCTCCGGATAGCTCGCCGCGCGCTTCAAAAGCCGCGTATGCGCCGGCGTCCACAGCACGTCCTTCACCAGATGAGTCTTGTCGTCGACCATCAGCGTCGCGCTCATCGATTCGCGCTGCGCCATGGTCAGCGGCCGCGTTGGCATCGGCGTCAGCCATATGTCGGCGTCGAGCCCGATCTGGTGCGAGGCATGGCCGGTCATCATCGGTCCGCCGCGTGGTTGCGAGACGTCGCCGACCAGAAGCCCCGGCCAGCCATCGGCTACCGCGTCGCGCGAAAGCTTCTCGATCAGCGCGATCATCGCCGGATGGCCCCAGCGGCGGTTGCGCGACGGGCGCATCACTTCCCAGGTCGGCCCGTCCATCGGCAGCGCCACGCCGCCGGTGAAGCAGCCCTTGGAGTAGAAGCCGAAGGATTGCGCGGGTGCCACGGCCGGCAGTTTCCGGGCGCCGAACAGGTCCTTCGCGCGGGGTTCGGCTGAAATGGCGACAGCCGCCAGCGCGGCCAGGGCCACCAGCGCCAGCGCGGCGGTCAGGAACGGTTTGCGGTCAGGCAGCGATCGCAAATTCATCAGGCTGGGGTCCCTCTCCAGTCTATCCATTGCCGCCCGGTCAGGCGAACCCGATCAGGAACGAATCGTACCACGTCGCGCGTCCCGCATCGATCATGCGGCTCTGAATCAAAGAAGGATGATGTCGTCCGAAAACCCGTTTCACACTTTTCGGCATCATCCTCAAAATCAGGATGACGTTCGTTGAATCGTCATCCTGATCTAACTCTTTGTTGGAGCATGATCTTTTGCGAAAACCGGTTCCCACTTTTCGGGATCATGCTCTGATCGGGCTGCGCGGCGCTCCGTCCCGCCAGTTGCCCTCGGCCCACATCCGCTCCAGCGCCACCCGATAGTTCGGAAACCGGAAGCGATAGCCGGCCGCCTTGATCGCCTGATTCGCGACGCGCTTGTTCTCGCCATAGAAAGACCGCGCCATGGGCGAAAGTTGGGCGGTCTCGAAGGGAATTTCCGGCGGCGGCGTGACGCCCATCAGCCTGGCGGCATAGGCGACGACATCCTGCGGCGGCGCCGGCTCGTCATCAGTGACGTTGAAGATGCCGCCGAGATTGTTTTCAGCCAGAAGCCAAAGCGCGCCGGCGATATCGTCGCAATGGATACGGTTGAACACCTGGTCCGGCTTGACCAGCCGCCGCGCCGTGCCGTCCTCGAGATTCGCCAGCGCGTTGCGGCCCGGTCCGTAGATGCCGGAAAGCCGCAGGATCGCCACCGGTTTGCCGATCTCCCGGCCAAGCGTCAGCCATTTCTGTTCGGCCGCCACCCGCATCACCGAGCGCCTCGACACCGGGCGGCAAGCGCTGGTCTCGTCGACCCAGGCGCCGCCATGGTCGCCATAGACGCCGACGGTCGAGAGATAGCCGATCCATTCGAGCGCCGGCATCTTTGCTCGGATCGTCTCGCCGGTGGCGTTGAGCACCGGGTCGCCGGCGTCGTCGGGGCCGACCGAGACGATGAGATGCGTGGTCTGTGCAAGCGCATCGCTGAGCTCGGGCGACAGCGCGCCGTCGAAGCGCAGCGGCTCGATGCCGGCCGACCGCAGCGCCTCGAACTTTTCCGGCGCCCGGGTCGTACCAAGGACCGGCGCGCGGTGCGCGTTGGCCAGCGCGAAAGCCTTGGCCGAATAGCCGGCGCCGAAGATGAAGAAGCGTCTTTCGCTCATCGATGAACCCCCTTCAATCGGCCTTCGCTGGATTCGCCGGCGCCGCCAGCCATTCCTCGCGGACCGTCGCATCCGTTTCGGTCTTCGATGCGGTGGCGGCGAGGTCGCCAAATTCGCGATCGGACAGCAATCGCGACAGGGCCCAGATTGCCGCACCCCGCACCAGCGGCGAGGCGTCGTCGAGCAGGCGGCGCGCAATGGGCGTTAGCGATGCATCACCCGAATTGCCGGCGGCGGTCAGCACGTTGCGGATGAAACGGTCGCGGCCGATGCGCTTGATGGGCGAGCCCGAGAAGAATGACCGGAAGCCCGCGTCGTCGAGAAGCAACAGTTCCGACAGCTTCGGCTCGCGCAGATCGGCGCGCGCCGCAAGCTTGGCCTCCGAAGCGGCGCTGGCGAATTTGTTCCATGGACAGGCGGCCAGGCAGTCGTCGCAGCCATAGATGCGGTTGCCGATCTTGTCGCGGAATTCACGCGGGATCGGCCCCTTGTTCTCGATGGTCAGGTAGGAGATGCAGCGCCGCGCATCGAGCCGGTAAGGCGCCCGGAACGCGTCGGTCGGGCAGGCGTCGAGGCAGGCGCGGCAGGAGCCGCAATGGTCGATCTCGGCCTGGTCCGGTTCAAGCTCTGCGGTGGTGAAGATGGTGCCGAGGAACAGCCACGAGCCATGCGCGCGGCTGACCAGATTGGTGTGCTTGCCCTGCCAGCCGAGCCCGGCGGCTTCCGCCAGCGGTTTTTCCATGACAGGCGCGGTATCGACGAACACTTTTACGTCGCCGCCGGCGCGCGCGACGATCTTGCCGGCGATCTCCTTCAGCCGGCCCTTCATCACGTCGTGATAGTCCCGGTTTTGCGCATAGACCGAGATCGCGCCGCGGTCGGACTTCGCGAGGATATCGCGCGGATCGCGGTCCGGGCCGTAATTCATCGCCAGCACGATGATCGAGCGGACCTCCGGCCACAGCGTCGAGGGCTCGGCCCGCCGCTGAACCGTCTCGGCGATCCACTCCATGGAGCCGTGGAAACCGTCGGATACGAATTCGGCGAGTCTCGCCGGCGCCAGCGGGATCGCGTCCGGCCGGGTCACGGCGACTGCCTCGAAGCCGGCGCGGCGCGCCTCGGCGTCGATCAGCGCGCGCAGGCTCTCAGAAATCGAGGTCCGCATAATGCGACACCGGCGACAGGCCGCGCACCCGGTCGGAAAGCAGCGGCCGGAACGACGGCCGCGATTTCACCCGCGTGTACCATTCGCGCGCGGCGGCATGCTCGCGCCAGTCGATCTCGCCGAGATAATCGAGCACCGAAAGCGTCGCCGCCGCCGCGAGGTCGGCATAGGTCACCTTGTTGCCGGCCAGCCAATGGCGCGTGCCGGCCAGCCAGTTGGTGTATTTCATGTGCTGGCGGATGTTGGCGCGCGCGGCGCGGATCGCCGCCGAGTCCGGCGAGCCGCCGCCGGCGGTCTCCGGCATGACCGGCTTCAGCACCCGCTCGCGCACCAGATGCCGCGTCACTTCGCTTTCGGCCTTGCTCAGATACCAATCGGTCAGCCGGCGGATCTCGGCGCGCTGCATCGGGTCCTCGGCGAACAGCCGCTTGTCGCGCTTCAGGACCCCTCGCGTCTCGTCGAGATATTCGGCGATCACCATGGCGCCGACGATCGGCACGTCGCCTTCGGCAAGCAGGATCGGCAGCGTGCCGGCCGGGTTCAGCGCCAAAAACTCCTTGCGCCGCGTCCACGGCTTTTCCTCGATCAGCGCCAGTTCCTCGCCATACTCGCCGAAGGCGAGGCGCGCGAAGCGGCAGGTGGCGAACATGGGATGATGGAAAAGCGTCAGCATGGTTCCGCGATGAAAAGGCGCACTGGCAATTGGCCGGCCGCGCCGGTAAGTCTTGGCCGCCCGATTCCTGGGGCTGTCATGGGTGTTGCGACCTATAGGGACACTTCCGCCCCATGACAAGCAAGCCCTTCCCTTGGAGCATCATGTCGTCCGAAACCGCTTCACACTTTTAGGCGTCGTGCTCTAGCCGTCATCCAAGATCAGAGGTTGCCATGGAAAGCCAGACCATCGTCGAAGCGCTGCTGCTCGGGCTTTTGGAGGGCCTGACCGAGTTCATTCCGGTGTCGTCGACCGGCCACATCCTGCTTGCCGGCCATTTCCTCGGCTTCCACTCCACCGGCAAGGCCTTCGAGATCCTGATCCAGCTCGGCGCGATCCTGGCGATCCTCAGCGTCTATTTCAGCAAGCTCTGGCAGATGCTGATCAAGCTGCCCAGCGATCCGCAGACCCGGCATTTCGTCATCGGCATCCTGATCGCCTTCCTGCCGGCGGCGGTCATCGGCGCGCTGGCGCATGATTTCATCAAGACCATATTGTTCGAATCGCCGCAGCTGATCTGCATCATGCTGATCATCGGCGGCGTCGTGCTGCTCGTCATCGACCGCATCAACTTCAAGCCGGTCCATCACGACGTCGAGCTCTTTCCGACCAGCCTTTATCTGAAGATCGGCCTGTTCCAGTGCCTGTCGCTGATCCCCGGCACCTCGCGCTCCGGCTCGACCATCGTCGGCGCGCTGCTGATGGGCGTCGACAAGCGGGCGGCGGCCGAATTCTCCTTCTTCCTCGCCATGCCCACCATGGTCGGCGCCTTCGCCTTCGACCTTTTCAAGAACCGCAACGTGCTGACCTCGGCCGACCTGCCGATCATCGCCGTCGGCTTCATCGCCGCCTTCGTCACCGCGCTGATCGTGGTGCGCTTCCTGCTCGACTACGTCTCGCGCAACGGCTATTCGCTGTTCGGCTGGTGGCGGCTTGTGGTCGGTATCGTCGGGCTGGTGGCGCTGATGGTCTGGGGATGATTACACTAAGGCGGCGCACCAAACGCCTTCGTCATCCACGGGCGGAGCAAGGAGCGAAGCGACGCGCGCAGACCCGAGGACCGTGACGCGGACCGTAGAACGCGGCGGTCGCGAATAGCTTTCGTTAGACGCGACGCTCTTTGATCCAGATTCTGCACGGTGGCAGCGCGTCTAGGTCACGGCATGGATCCTAGGGTTTCCGCGACGTCGCTTCGCGACTGCTCCACCCTAGGATGACGAACGAAGGGGATCAACTCCGCCCATAGAACGCGTTCTGGACATGCACCGGCCAGCGCCAGGGCAGCACCGCCACCATGTCGAAACGCATCGAAAGTTTTCCGTAATCCGGTTGGCGCGACAGCCAAAGATCGGCAGCGCCCTCGATCCGCCGCTCCGATTCATGGCCGATCGCTTCCATCGCCTCGATCAGCGTGCGCCGCGCCTTGACCTCGACGAACAATACGAGGTCGCCGCGCCTGGCGATCAGGTCGATCTCGCCGAACCTGGTGCGGTGGCGGCGGGCAAGGATGCGGTAGCCTTTCAGCATCAGCGCCAGCGCCGCCAGCCATTCGCCGCGATGCCCGCGCCGATAGGCTTTTCGGCGATGACCGGCCGTGCGCTCAGGCATCTCTTTGTTTGACCATGATCTTTTCCAAAAACCGGGTTCCACTTTTTGGGATCATGGTCTGTCCCTCAGCTCCAGCAGCCGCCGGTAAAGCGCCTGCTTCTGCCCGCCGGTCATTTTCGCCGCTTCGGCCGCGGCCTTCGAGGCCGGCATTTCGGCGGCAAGCGAGAGCAGGAGCCGGTCGAGGTCGGCCGGCTGATCCACCGCCGCCTCCGGCGGGCCGACGCAGACGACGATCTCGCCCTTCGGCGTGTCTGCGGCGGCATAATGGTCGGCCAGTTCGGCCAGCGTGCCGGTGCGCATCTCCTCGAACGTCTTGGTCAGTTCGCGGCCGATGGCGGCTTTGCGTTCGCCGCCGAGCGCCTCCACCATGGCGCCAAGCGTCTCCGCCAGCCGTCGCGGCGATTCGAAGAAGATCAGCGTCGCCGGCACCGCCTTGAACGTTTCGAGCTTGCTCAGCCGCTGCCCGGTCTTCACCGGCAGGAACCCGGCGAACAGGAAGGCGTCGGACGGCAGGCCGGAAGCGGTCAGCGCGGCGAGCGCCGCCGAAGGCCCGGGGATCGGCACCACACGAATACCTTGTTCCAGCGCTTCGCCGACCAGCCGGTAGCCCGGATCGGAGACCAGCGGCGTGCCGGCGTCGGAGATCAGCGCCACGCTCTGCCCGGCCGCCAGCGCCTCGATCAGCTTTGGCCCCGCCTCGGCGGCATTGTGCTCGTGATAGGCGGTGGTGCGGCGACGGATGCCGTAGCGCTCCAGCAGCACGCGCGAGACGCGCGTGTCCTCGCAGGCGACGATATCGGCGGCGGCCAGCGTCTCCAGCGCGCGCAGCGTGATGTCGGCCAGGTTGCCGATCGGCGTCGCCACCAGATAGAGCGCCGGCTGAAGCGGCCGCGCCGCGATCTCGCTCTGTCCGATCAGATAGCTGCGTTTGTCGCCGGTCACCGAATGCCCCTCATTCCGAGCAATTCCAGGAAAAGTGCGTCGCGGTTTTCCGTCCGGAATTGCGAAAGAACCAAGTCTGTTTGGCATGGCTGACGTCCCGTTGCAAAACGTGAGGTCGAGTCAAGGAAATCGCCTTGCCTTTGCCACAGTGCGGAACGAAACCCACATCGGCGAATTTAACCCCTGATTCCCCGGGAGGAGGCAGGACCGAACGATGCCCAATCGCTTCGATATTTTTATCAGCCGACTTGAAAGCAAGACCGCCCGTGAGGGCATCCCTCCACACCCCATCGCCGCCGGGTCCGGCGCGCGCCGCGACAAGGCCGACCAGAAGCCTGTCCGTCACGGCGAGGCGCATGGCGAGAAGCACCGCGGCAAGCACCGCCAGAAGCACGACGCTTAAAGCAGTTCGCGACCTCGCGCCTCGTCATTCCAGGGCGAAGCAAGGAGCGAAGCGACGCGCGCAGACCCTGGAATCCATGCCGTTACTTCGACGTTCCGCCAGCGGTGCGGAATTCTGCTCCGCCGCGCCCTTCACGCAGGTCACGGCATGGATTCTCGGGTCAAGCCCGAGAATGACGAACGCGCCGGGAAGCGCCACATCCTCAGAGATGCCTGCAGAGATGCCTGCCGACCCTCACTTCCAGCAACCGCACCAGCTCCGGGTCCATGAAGTCGTAATCGTCCGGAATGTCGAGGCAGATCACCCTGGCGCCCTTCAGGCTCGACCGGAATTTCTTCTGCAGCTTGGCGCGGTGCGCCTTCTCCATCACGAAGATGATGTCGGCCCAGGCGACCATCTCATGCGTCAGCGGGTTGTCGGCGTCGTGATTGGTGCCGGCCGATTCGACCTCGATGTCGCGGCGTTTGGAAAACACCTGCTCGGCAGTCGGGCTGCGCAGCCGGTTCTGGCTGCAGACGAAAAGCACGTTCTTCAAAGCGAGCAGATATCCTATGGAGGGACCAGCGCTACTCGTCCATAATCTCGCGTATTGATTTCGTAAGCGGTATGTACTGATCCCGAGTAAGCCCGTTCAAGTCGAATTCTATCGTATCGTCTTTTGCGATTGCCCTCAAATTTATCCCAACATAAGTCATGAAACTGCGCACGACGTCAAACTCGCTCAAGCCCGACGTTTTGTGTTTCTGCGATTTCCGGTTTCTGATGAACACGGTCACTGCTTCATAGAGGTCGGGATGCTCATGGGATTTCGAAATCTCGGTCAATCCAAACTCAAAAACATCATCCGTGTTTAAAGTTCGCAGCGTCTCATGGATCAGGAACTTCATTGCAGGTCCCATTGGATGCATGGAAAATGGCATTCGGCTAGGCAAGCCAAATATCTAACATCATCGCGCAGACTGACAAATCCGTTGGCCGCTGCTCTACCGCGCCAGATCCGCCACCACCGCATCCAGCACGATCATGCCGGCGGTCGTGGCACGCAGGCGAGCGTTGCCGACAGGCGCCACCAGGCCTTCTTCCTGCAATACCGAGAGCCGCGCGCTTGAAAGGCCGCGACCCGAGAGCGCCTCGTAGCGCTGCAGGTCGATGCCTTCGGCAAGCCTCAGGCCCATCAGCAGGAACTCGTCCGCCTCTTCGGAACGCGTCAGGATCTCGCCGCCGGTAACGCCGTGGCCTTTGGCCTCGACCAGATTGGCCCAGGTCTCAGGCATTCTTTCCGCTATCGTCACCGTGCGGCGGCCGTTCTCGACGAAGCGGCCATGCGCGCCCGGACCGACGCCGACATATTCGCCGTAGCGCCAATAGGTCAGATTGTGCCGGCTCTCGGCGCCCGGTCGGGCGTGGTTGGAAATCTCATAGGCCGGCAGGCCATGCGCCGCCGTCAACTCCTGCGTCAGCGCGTAGAGGTCGGCGGCATGGTCATTGTCGGGCAGCGTGAATTTGCGTGCCGCGTAAAGCGCGTGGAAGGGCGTGCCCTCCTCGATGGTCAGCTGATAAAGCGAAAGATGGTCGACGGCATAGCCGATCGCCTGCTCCAGCTCCGCTCCCCACGCCTCCGGCGTCTGGCCGGGTCGCGCATAGATCAGGTCGAAGGAGAGGCGCGGAAATATTTCGCGCGCGAGGCCAATGGCGTGCAGCGCCTCCTCGACATTGTGCAGCCGGCCGAGGAAGCGCAGATCCTTGTCGTTGAGCGCCTGCACGCCGAGCGAGACGCGGTTGACGCCGGCGGCGCGGTAGCCGCGGAAGCGCTCGGCCTCGACCGAGGATGGGTTGGCTTCCAGCGTCACCTCGATGCCGGCCGGCACCGTCCAGTTCCTCGCCACGGCCTCCAGGACGGCAGCCACCGTTTCCGGCTTCATCAGCGACGGCGTGCCGCCGCCGAGAAAAATGCTGGTCACCTCGCGCGGGCCGGTGCGGTCGCGCATGGTCGCAAGCTCCGTCTCGAAGGCGCGGGCAAAGCGCTCCTGGTCGACCGGCTGGTGGCGGACATGGCTGTTGAAGTCGCAATAAGGGCACTTGGCCGCGCAGAACGGCCAGTGGATGTAGACGCCGAAGCCGGGGCTCCGGTCGAGCGGTATGGTGACCGCGCTCATGCCGATCCTGGTCGCGCCAGATCAAGGCGTGCTTGCGCGAATTTCTGGAAGGCGCGGGCGCGGTGCGAAAGCGCCGTGGCCTGGCCGGGCTTCCAGCCATGCTTTTCTTGCGCGCTCATCTCGCCGAAAGTCTTGTCGAAACCGTTGGGCAGGAACACCGGATCGTAGCCGAAGCCGAGCGTGCCGCGCGGCGGCCAGACAAGCGTGCCTTCCGCCTCGCCGCGATAATATTCGGCTTCGCCGTCCGGAAATGCCAGGCAGATGACGGCGACGAAGCGGCCGGTGCGCTGGACGGGCTCGGTCGCGCGGGCTTGCTGCAGCGCCGTTTCCGTCTTTTGCATGGCCATGCCGAAATCCCTGCTGCCATCGGGCTTCTCGGCCCAGTTGGCGGTGTAGACCCCCGGCGCGCCGTCGAGCGCGTCGACGCAGAGGCCTGAATCGTCCGACAGCGCCGGCAGGCCGGTGGCCTTGGCGGCTGCGTATGCCTTGATATAGGCGTTCTCCTCGAAGGTGGTGCCGGTCTCGTCAGGTTCGGGCAGGCCGTATTCCTTGGCCGATTTCGCCTCGAAGCCGAACGGCGCCATCAGGTCGGCGAATTCGCGCAGCTTGCCTTCATTGTGGCTGGCGACGACGATCTTCTGTCCATTGAGGGAATGCATCAAAGACCCCAGATCCTTGGCTCGGCGAACTCGATCGAATTGCCCGACGGGTCGCGGATATAGATCGAATGCCCGCCCTGCGGCCACTCGAAATCGCTTTCGATGGCGATGTTCTTGGCCGTGAGATGCTTGCGCCATGCGGCGATCTCATCGGCGGTCGCGGCGAAGCAGAGGTGCCCTTCGCCGGCCGTGCCGTGCGGCGGCACCTTCAGCCTGGCATCGGGCGCCGGCGGGATCTTCGTCGCCTCCGCGTTGAAGAGAAGCAATACGCCGTTGCCGCAGCGGAAAAAGACGTGGCGCCCTTCGATCTTGCCCAAGGCTTCGAGGCCGATGATGTCGCGGTAGAAGGCTTCGGCGGCATTGAGATCCGTCACATAGAGCGCCGATTCCAAAATTGCCGAGGGAGTCACGAGGCACCCCCCTCTGGCCTGCCGGCCATCTCCCCCGCAAGGGGGGAGATCAGCAGCTTCGGCGCCGCCGCAAACCTTTCAGCGTTGGAGATTGGCGAAGGCCGAGACAACACCTGATCTCCCCCCCTGCGGGGGAGATGGCCGGCAGGCCAGAGGGGGGTGTGAAGGATCGCCGACCTCATCGCATTCAACGTCAGGCCACCGCCATCTGCTGCAAGCTCACCAACCGCGAGATACCCTTCTTCGCCAGCCCCATCAGCGCCGCGAACTGCTCCTCGGAAAACGGCTCGCCTTCCGCCGTGCCCTGGATCTCGACGATGCCGCCTTTGCCCGTCATGACGAAATTGGCGTCGGTGCCGGCCGAGGAATCCTCGAGGTAATCGAGATCGATGACCGGCTGGCCGTCATGGATGCCGCAGGAAATCGCCGCGACATGGTCCTTCAGCACCTTGGAGACGCTCACCATCTGGCGCGCTTCCATCCAGCGCAGGCAATCGTAGAGCGCCACCCAGCCGCCGGTGATCGAGGCGGTGCGGGTGCCGCCATCGGCCTGGATGACGTCGCAGTCGACGGTGATCTGCTGTTCGCCCAGCGCCTGCAGGTCGACCACGGCGCGCAAGCTCCGGCCGATCAGCCGCTGGATCTCGAGCGTGCGGCCGCCCTGCTTGCCGGCCGAGGCCTCGCGCCGCATGCGCTCGCCGGTCGAGCGCGGCAGCATGCCGTATTCCGCCGTCACCCAGCCCTTGCCGGAATTGCGCATCCAGGACGGCACTTTTTCCTCCAGGCTCGCCGTGCACAAGACATGCGTGTCGCCGAACTTCACCAGGCACGAGCCTTCGGCATGCTTGGAGACGCCGCGTTCGAAGGAGATGGCGCGCATTTCGTCGGCTTGGCGTTTGGAGGGGCGCATTCGGCCTTCTTTCTTGTCGTTTTGCGGAATCGTGGCCGGCTTGTAGACGCATGCGGGGCAAGTCGCAAAGAAAAAGGACGCCGCGCGGGAAAACGGGCCGGGCGACCGCAAACGCGGCACCGGGTTGCGCCGCTGTGGCTTAAGTCTATATCTTTCGGAAGGAGGTTTCTCGCCGGAATGAACAAACCAGTCGATCCGACGTCGCAGTCGCCGGTACTTCAATCACTGGACATGCGCTCGCGCGATATCTTCCGGCGGATTGTCGATTCCTACCTGCGCGACGGCGAGCCGGTCGGCTCGCGCAGCCTGTCGCGCATCCTGCCCTCCTCGCTGTCGCCCGCCACCATCCGCAACGTGATGAGCGATCTCGAGCATCTGGGCCTGATCTACGCGCCGCATATTTCCGCCGGGCGGCTGCCGACCCAGACCGGCCTGCGCTTTTTCGTCGACGCCTTCATGGAGCTCGGCGACCTTTCCGACGACGAGCGCCGCGTCATCGAGGCGCAGGTGCGCGCCTCCGGCTCTGGCGCGACGCTGGAGCATATGCTGACCGAGGCCAGCCAGATGCTGTCCGGCATGTCGCGCGGCGCCGGCCTCGTGCTCGCCTCCAAGAACGAGGTGGCGCTGAAGCACATCGAATTCATCCAGCTCGAGCCCACCAAGGCGCTTGCCGTGCTGGTGTCGCAGAACGGCGATGTCGAGAACCGCGTCGTCGACCTGCCGGCCGGCATCACCGTCTCGCAGCTGCACGAGGCCTCGAACTTCCTCAACGCCCATATCAGGGGGCGCACGCTTGCCGAGGCGCGCATCGAGATCGCCCGTATCAAGGACGAGACCAGGACGGCGCTCGACACGCTGTCGCAGGATCTGGTCGAGAAGGGGCTGGCGGTCTGGGCCGGCGCCGAGAGCGGCCTGCCGGCGCGCCTCATCGTGCGCGGCCGCGCCAACCTCCTGGAAAACGTCACCGCCCAGGCCGATCTCGAGCTCCTGCGTCATCTGTTCGAGGATCTGGAGACACAGGACGGGCTGCTGCAGCTGCTCGACCTCGCCGAGGAAGGACCTGGCGTGCGCATCTTCATCGGCTCGGAGAACAAGCTGTTTTCGCTGTCCGGCTCGTCGCTGGTCGTTGCGCCCTATCGCGACAAGGACGCCCGCGTTATCGGCGCGCTTGGCGTCATCGGCCCGACCCGCCTGAACTACGCCCGCATCGTGCCGATGGTCGATTACACCGCGCAGCTGATTTCACGAATGCTGCGCTAGGTGTATCGGTATACAGGTGATGTCGGCCTGACCTGAATCTCGACACACACCTGAGGGCGCAAAGGAGAAAAACATGGCGCTGGAATCGCTCAAGGCCCAGATCAGCCTGCTGCTTGAGGAGATGGTGAACCAGCCCGGGGACGAGCACGAGATCCAGGAGCAGCTGCGCGAGAAATTGCGGGAGTTGCGCGCAATGGGTATGCCCTTGCCGGCTGACCTCGTCGAGTTGGAAAAGCGCCTCGACGACGATCTGGATGCCGAAGAGGCCTGAGCCCGAGGCCCGTCAAATCCGCGTGCGCAAGCTTCTCTTTTCGATCGTTTGCCCAATATGTCCTTGCTCTGGGCGCCTGATCGATTGAGGCGGGCTGGCAGATGACGGAGGACAGCCATGATGCGGATCGCCGGCCTTGCGGGCCTCGCGCTGGTCTTTGCCACCGGCGCCTTTGCACAGCAGGCCGATCAAGCCCTGCTCAGCGGTGAAAAGGCCTTCGGCGATTGGAAGGCCGACCGCCCGGGCGTGCGCCGGCTGCTGAAACCTGAGGATTTGCCGAAACCCGATGTGACGGAGTCCGCCTCGAACGGCGGCGGCGTCACCGATCGCCCCGAAGGTGCCAAGCCAAAACTTCCGCCCGGCTTCTCCGCCGAGCTGGTCGCTTCCGGTATCGACAGTCCGCGCGTCGTGCGCGTGGCGCCGAACGGCGACCTCTTCGTCGCCGACAGCCGGGCGAACCAGGTCCGCGTCTATCGCCTTGCGGAAGGCGGCGCGAAGCCCGCGCAAAAATCGGTCTTCGCCAAGGGCCTGACCCGGCCTTACGGCATCGCCTTCTATCCGCCGGGCGACAAGCCGCAATGGGTCTATGTCGCCAACAGCAACAGCGTCGTCCGCTTTGCCTATCGCGACGGCGACCTCGAGGCGTCCGGCAAGCCGGAGACCATCGTCGCAAAGATCCCCGCCAGCCATCACTGGACGCGCGACATCGCCTTCTCGCCCGACGGCAAGACGCTCTATCTGTCGGTTGGTTCGGGCTCCAACATCGCCGAGGACATGGGCGCCAAGCCGAAGGGCGGTGTCGAGGCGTGGGCGAGATCGCAGCCGCTGGGTGAGGCCTGGGGTCCTGAACAGGGCCGCGCCGACGTGCTGGCCTTCGATCCCGACGGCAACAACCGCAGGACCGTCGCCACCGGCCTGCGCAACTGCTCCGGCATGACCGTGCAACCGGCGACGGGCGCGCTCTGGTGCGTCGTCAACGAGAGCGACGAGCTTGGCGATAACATCCCCTTCGAATACGCGACCGCCGTGAAGGACGGTGCCTTCTACGGCTGGCCCTGGTATTACATCGGTGACAATGAGGACCCGCGCCACGAGGGCGCGCGCCCCGACCTCGCCGGCAAGGTCACGGTTCCGGATGTGCTGATGCAGGCGCATTCGGCGCCGCTCAACATCGCCTTCTACGACGGCGGCAATTTCCCGGCTGACTACAAGGGCGATGCCTTCGTCGCGCTGCACGGTTCGTGGAACCGCAATGTCCGCACCGGCTACAAGGTGGTGCGGCTGAGATTCAAGGACGGCAAGCCGACCGGCGAATACGAGGATTTCGCCACCGGCTTCGTCATTTCCGACGACGCGGTCTGGGGGCGGCCGGTCGGTGTCGCCGTGGCCAGGGACGGCGCGCTGATCCTCACCGAGGACGGCAACGGGACGATCTGGCGCATTACGCATGGCGGGTAGGTCCCCCAACCCCGTCATTCCAGGGTCTGCGCGCGTCGCTCCGCTCCTTGCTCCGCCCTGGAATGACGACAGGACTGATCGTTTCGGCCAATCTCCAAGGTATGCGGCGTCCCACAAAGGAACCAGCTCGCGGTCGAACTGGCGCAACGAATCCCATTGTGAGGGAATTACCGTCGAACTGGCATCCATGATAAAAGCCCGGCTCTCGACAGCGGTCCCCGCAGGACTATACGCCAGGCCAGAACCATGACACTCACCGGATTCCTCGCTTACAGCGCCGCCCTCGGCGTCGCCGCCGCCATTCCCGGCCCGGGCGTCACGGCGCTTGTCGCCCGCGCGCTCGGCTCCGGCTTCCGTTCGTCGCTCGCCATGTCGTTCGGCCTGATGCTCGGCGACCTCACCTATCTCACCGCCGTGGTGCTCGGGCTTGCTTTCGTCGCCCAGACCTTCGGCATGGTTTTCCTCGCCATCAAATGGGCCGGCGTCGCCTATCTCGCCTTCCTCGCCTGGCGCTTCTGGACCAGCGGCATCACGCCCGAGACCATCGAGGCGCGGAAGGCCAAGGGCGGTCTCGTGTCGAGCTTCATCGCCGGGCTGACCGTGACGCTCGGCAATCCCAAGACGATGATCTTCTATCTCGCCATCACGCCGACCATCGTTGACCTGAAGACGATCACGCTCGCCGACTACGCCATCCTTGCGATGCTCACCGTGGCGGTGCTGTTTGTGGTGCTGGTGCCCTACCTTGCGTTGGCCGCCAAGGCGCGCTGGTTCCTGAAATCGCCGCGCGCGCTGAAGGTTCTGAACCGCACCGCCGCCGGTTTCATGATGGGCGCGGCCGCGGCTATCGCGGCGAGGCAGTAGGCTCCAATCTCAACCCGTCCCGGATTCAGCCAAACCATTCCTGAAACCCGCCGCGGCGGAAAATGCTTTTCCGGTCGTGGGTGCTTTTGAGCAACCGCCCCACTCGGATATTTTCGGTCGCCGGCCTATCTTGCGCGTCTGAAAGCCCTATTCTGTTTTTGCCTATGCCATTGCCTTGGGAGCGAACCAATGAACAAGCCCGTCACCTCCGCGCGCGTGCCCGGCCGCGGCCGCGTCTTCAATTCGATCACGGAGACGATTGGCGACACGCCGCTGGTCAGGCTGGACAAGTTCGCCAGGGAGAGGGGCATCGTCGCCAATCTCATGGCCAAGCTCGAATTCTTCAACCCGATCGCTTCGGTCAAGGACCGCATCGGCGTCGCCATGATCGAGGCGCTGGAGGAGGCTGGCAAGATCGCGCCCGGCAAGACCACGCTGATCGAGCCGACCTCCGGCAACACCGGCATCGCGCTCGCCTTCGCCGCCGCCGCCAAGGGCTACAAGCTGATCCTGACCATGCCGGAGACCATGTCGGTCGAGCGCCGCAAGATGCTGGCGCTGCTCGGCGCGGAACTGGTGCTGACCGAAGGCCCGAAAGGCATGAAGGGCGCCATCGCCAAGGCCGACGAGCTCGCCGCCACGCTGCCCAACGCCATCATCCCGCAGCAATTCGAGAATCCGGCCAATCCCGAAATCCACCGCCGCACCACGGCCGAGGAAATCTGGAACGACACCAATGGCGAAGTCGACATTTTCGTTTCCGCCATCGGCACCGGCGGCACCATCACCGGTGTCGGCCAGGTGTTGAAGAAGCGCAAGCCTTCGCTGCAGGTCGTGGCTGTCGAGCCGGAAGCCTCGCCGGTGCTGTCGGGCGGCCAGCCCGGTCCGCACAAGATCCAGGGCATCGGCGCCGGCTTCGCTCCGAAAATCCTCGACACCTCGATCTATGACGAGGTCGTCAGGGTTTCGAACGAGGATTCGGTCGCCAATGCCCGTCTCGTCGCCCGCCTCGAGGGCGTGCCGGTCGGCATCTCGTCGGGCGCAGCACTCCAGGCGGCCATCGTCGTCGGCTCGCGCCCAGAGAACAAGGGTAAGAACCTCGTCGTCGTCATCCCCTCCTTCGCCGAGCGCTATCTCTCGACCATCCTGTTCGACGGGCTGGGGGCTTAGGGCGCGCAAAAGCCCCAGCGCCGAGATCCTTCGCGCCCCCCTCTGCCCTGCCGGGCATCTCCCCCACATGGGGGGAGATTAGCAGCTTCGGCGCCTGGTTCGATTTTACAACGTCGGAGATTGGCGAAAGCCGGCGTGGCGGCCAATCTCCCCCCTCGTGGGGGAGATGTCCGGCAGGACAGAGGGGGGCGCTGTCCCTCCGGCCTCAACAGATTGCCTAACCCCCGATAAGCTTCGCCTTCTCGCCCTGCAGGAAACGCCGCAGCGCCGGGTCGCGCTCGAGGCCGATCGCCCGGTCGTAGGACTGGGCCGCCTGCTTGATATTGCCGAGCCTGGCCAACAGCCCGGCGCGGGCGGCCCAATAGGGCTGGTAGTCCTGCAGCCGCTTGTCCTCGCCAAGCACGTAAAGCGCCGCCAATCCAGCCGTCGCGCCCTCGGTTTCGGCGATCGCCACCGCGCGGTTGATCGCCACCACCGGCGAGCCGGCCACGGCCTGCAGCGCTTCGTAAAGTTGGCGGATCGCCGTCCAGTCCGTGCCGCCGCCGCGCCGCCGCGCCGTATGGGCGGACTGCACGGCGGCCTCGAGCTGGTAGCGGCCGATGATGCTCCTTTGCGCGGCGCGCACCAGCAAGGCTTCCGCCTCGTCGATCAGGCCGTCGTCCCAGAGCGCGATATCCTGCTCGGCCAAAGGCACGAAATCGCCTTGCGGGCCGCGCCTCGCCGAGCGGCGCGCCTCGGCGAACAGCATCAGCGCCAGCAACCCGAGCGCTTCCGGCTCGTCCGGCATCAGCGAGGCGACCAGCCGACCGAGCCAGATGCCTTCGGTGGCGAGGTTGCGCCGCCGGCTATCGGTGCCGGTCGGGTCCGACCAGCCTTCGGCGAAAGTGGCGTAGATCGCCTCCAGCACGGCGCCCAGCCGCTCGCCCAGCTCCGCCTGCTCCGGCACGCGGAACGGAATCCCGGTTTCGCGGATGCGCGCCTTGGCCCGCACCAGCCGCTGTCCCATCGTCGCCGGCGAAACCAGGAAGGCCGAGGCGATCGTCGCGGCGTCGAAACCGAGGATCGCCTGCAGGATCAGCGGCGCGCGCACGCTTGATTCGATCGCCGGATGGGCGCAGGCAAACATCAGCCGCAGCCGGTCGTCGGGCAGCTCCTCGCCGCGCATGCGCGCCTCCATTTCCTCGGCCATCAGCTGCAGATGATCGCGGGCCGCCTCGCCGGTCAGCCGCCGCCGCACCGCGTCCACGTCGCGCCGGCGTGCCACCGCGAGCAGCCAGGCTTCCGGCTCCGCCGGGACGCCGGTTCGCGGCCAGCGTTCGAGCGCGGCCGCGAAGGCGTCGGCCAGCGCGTCCTCGGCGCCGGCGACGTCGCGCGTGCGGGCCGCGAGCCAGGCGACCAGCTTGCCGTAGCTGCGCCGGGCGGCCGCCTCGGCCGCCGCCCGCGCGATCTCCGAGCGATCATCCATCACAGGGTTCGCTATGCGGCGGCTATGTACTCGGCCATTTCCCAGATCGGCCGCACCTCGACCGTGCCGCTGCTGGACGCGGGGCAACGCGCGCCCCACTCGATGGCCGTGTCGATGTCGGCCGCCTCGATCATGTAGAAACCCGCCAACTGCTCCTTGGTGTCGGCATAGGGGCCGTCGAGCACGTTGGTCTTGCCGTTCGCCAGCCGCACCGCGGTGGCCGCCTGGGTCGGGCGCAGCCGCTCGCCGGCGATATAAGCGCCGGATTTCTTCAGCGCCTCGGTATAGGCGCCGTAGGCGGCGAGGGTCTGCTGGGTCTGCTCTTTTGGCGCATTCGCCATCGCGGCTTCGTCATTGTAGATCAAAAGCATGTATCGCATGGTCTTCTCCCGTTTTGTTGAAGGCCGCATCGTCGCGTGCCGACCTATGTCGTGCGGCCGCGGCCGATTTCGACAGGCGCCTCGAAAATCTTTTCGTCCCCAAAGCAAGCGAGCGCAAGCCGGCGCTTTTCGCCGCCACTCAACCGTTCGTCCAGACCATGATCCCGAAAAGTGGATTCCGGTTTTTGGAAAAGATCATGGTCAAGCAGAAAGGTCTGCAATTGCGGGTTGGCATTTGGCTCCTCCCGTTTAAACTCACGAGCTTCGCGCCGGGGAGGCGACGCGGCCGTTTCAGGAGGAGGAAACCATATGCTCGATTTCAGGACGAAATTTGTTGCCGCCGGCGCGCTGGCGCTGTCGCTTGGTCTCGGGGTCGCGACGGCCGGGGCGCAGGAATTCATCAATGTGCTCACCGGCGGAACGTCGGGCGTCTACTATCCGCTCGGGGTCGCGCTGTCGGAGATTTACGGCAAGGGCATAGAGGGCGCGCGCACCCAGGTTCAGGCGACAAAGGCATCGGTCGAGAATCTCAACCTGCTGCAGCAGGGCAAGGGCGAGATCGCCTTTGCGCTCGGCGATTCCGTCAAGATGGCCGCCGAGGGCAACACGGAGGCCGGCTTCCCGGGCAAGCTCGACAAGCTGCGCGGCATTGCCGCGATCTATCCCAATTACATCCAGATCGTCGCCAGCCAGGAATCCGGCATCAAGACGCTCGCCGACCTCAAGGGCAAAAGCCTGTCGGTCGGCGCGCCTGCCTCCGGCACCGAACTCAACGCGCGCGCCATCTTCGCCGCCGCCGGTCTCAAATACGAGGATCTCGGGCGGGTCGAATATCTGCCCTTCGCCGAGTCGGTCGAGCTGATCAAGAACCGCCAGCTCGACGCCACCTTGCAGTCGGCCGGCCTCGGCGTCGCCTCCATCCGCGATCTCGCGACCTCGCTTCCCATCAACGTCGTCGCCGTGCCGGCCGAGGACGTCGCCAAGATCGGGGCGCCCTATCTTTCCGTGGTTATCCCGAAAGGCACCTATGAGGGCCAGACGGAAGATGTCGCGACCGCCGCGGTCGGCAATTTCCTCATTACCCGCGCCGACGTCTCCGACGAGACCGCCTACCAGATGACCAAGCTGCTGTTCGAGCATCTCGACCAGCTGGCTGCCGCGCATGCCGCCGCCAAGGCGATCGATCCGGCCAAGGCGCTGGACGGTATGCCTGTGGCGCTGCATCCCGGCGCGGAGAAATATTACAGGGAAAAAGGATTGCTGAAGTAGGAGGAGTGGCGCGACTAGCTGAGATGTCTTCGCCAGGCACCCCCCTCTGGCCTACCGGCCATCTCCCCCGCAAGGGGGGAGATTGGCTGTCATCGCGGCTTTCGCCAATCGCCAACGTCGCAGGTGGAGCGCTGGCGCCGAAGCTGCCGATCTCCCCCCTTGCGGGGGAGATGCCCGGCAGGGCAGAGGGGGGTGCCTCGCGCTGCCATTTGTTCATCCTGGACTGCACCCAATGAGCGAAGCGAAGTCCGCAACAACAAGCGACGGCAACCCGCTCACTTTCCATCTTGCCGTCGCCGAGGAACAGGTCGAAGGCCTGCCGCCTGGCTTCGGCGAAGGCCTCGCCGGCAAGGCGGCTTTCGCCATCGCCGTCGCCTTTTCCGTCTTCCAGATCTACATCGCCGCCTATGGCAGCCTGCCCAGCCAGGTGGTGCGGGCCATGCATGTCGGCTTCCTGCTGCTGCTGGGTTTCGGCCTCATCGCCAACCTGCGCGCCAGCAGCGCCGCGGCGAAGGCGGGCTTCTGGGTGCTCGGCCTGCTCGGCTTCGGCACCGGCCTCTACAACTGGGTCTTCTACGCCGACCTCATCCGCCGCTCCGGCTTCCTCACCACGCCGGACCTGATCGTCGGCACGCTGCTGGTGGTGCTGGTCTTCGAAGCCGCCAGACGGCTGATGGGCCTGCCGCTCGCGGCCATCGCCTTCATCTTCCTCGCCTATTGCTTCGTCGGCAACCACCTGCCGCCACCCTTCATCCATCGCGGCTATGATTTCGCGCAGCTGGTCGACACCTTCGCCTATGGCACCGAAGGCATATACGGCACGCCGGTCTATGTCTCGGCCGCCTACATCTTCATCTTCGTCGTCTTTGCCGCCTTCCTCGAACGGGCCGGCATGATCGCGCTGTTCAACGACTTCGCGCTCGGCCTCGTCGGCTCGTGGCGTGGCGGCCCGGCCCAGGTCTGCGTGCTGTCCTCCGCGCTGATGGGCACCATCTCCGGTTCGGGCGTCGCCAATGTCGTCGCCAGCGGCCAGTTCACCATCCCGCTGATGAAGCGCTTCGGTTTCCGCTCCGCCTTTGCCGGCGCGGTCGAGGCGACCTCCTCGATGGGCGGCCAGATCATGCCGCCGGTGATGGGCGCCGTCGCCTTCATCATGGCCGAGACGCTGAACATCCCTTATGCCGAGGTGGTCAAGGCGGCGATCATCCCGGCGCTGCTCTATTTCGGCGCCTGCTTCTGGCAGGTGCATCTGGAGGCCGGCAAGGCCGGCCTGCACGGCATGGCCAAGGCGGAATTGCCCAATCCGTGGGAAGCGGTCAGGAAGCACTGGCCGCTGGTGCTGCCGCTCGCCGTGCTGGTCTATCTGCTGTTTGCCGGCTACACGCCGATCTTCGCCGGCACGATGGGCCTGGCGCTGACCATCGTGCTCATCCTCGGCACGCCGCTGGCTGCCTTGATCGGGCCGCTCGCCTTCCGCTTCGTCTTCTGGCTGGCGCTCGGGCTGGCCGCGGCGTCTTTCATGCGCTTCGGCGTCAATGTGCTGAGCCTCGTCATCGCGGCGCTCGTCATCGCCTGCTTCGCCTTCAGAGGCGGGCGCGAGACGCTGCGCATTTGCGTCGACTCGCTTGCCGAAGGAGCGAAGAACGCCCTGCCCGTCGGCATCGCCTGCGCCATCGTCGGCATCGTCATCGGCACGCTGACGCTCACCGGCATCGCTTCCACCTTCATCGGCTGGATCATCTCCATCGGCGAGAACAATCTGTTCCTGTCGCTGGTGTTGACCATGCTCACCTGCCTGGTTCTCGGCATGGGCATTCCGACCATCCCCAATTACATCATCACCTCCTCGCTCGCCGGCCCGGCGCTGCTGTCGCTCGGCGTGCCGCTGGTGGTCAGCCACATGTTCGTCTTCTATTTCGGCATCATGGCGGATCTCACCCCGCCGGTGGCGCTCGCCGCCTTTGCCGCAGCACCCATGGCCAAGGAAAGCGGCCTCAAGATCGGCATCCAGGCGTCCAAGCTCGCCATCGCCGGCTTCGTCGTGCCGTTCATGGCCGTCTACACGCCGGCGCTGATGCTGCAGGACGCGGGCCCGATCGCGGCTTCGTTCGGCTATCCCGTCGAGGTCGCCTACATCGTCGTCAAAGCCTGCATGGGCATCGTGCTCTGGGGCGCCGCCGCCGTCGGCTTCCTCGCCCGCCGCATGGCTTGGTGGGAGCGTCTCGTCGCGTTCTGCGCCGGCCTGCTCCTGGTGGCCGCATTGCCGCTCACCGACGAGATCGGCTGGGTGCTGGCGCTGGCCTGGATCGGCTGGCACTGCTGGCGCGCCCGCCGGCTGTCCGCCGCCGGCACCGCATGAGCCTGTGTGTCCTCGCCGCCGGCAAGACGGTGACGCTCGCCGTCGCCGCCTTCACGCTGTCCTGGACGCATTCGGTGGAACGGACGCGCTGGCAGGAGGATTGGACGGTGTCGCCGGCCGGGCTGCAGGTGGTGCAGGCGCAGGTCAAGGGCTCCGGCGCCGGCATGGAGCCGCCGGAGGGCTCGGTGCTGCGGAGCGGCTGGTGGGTCTATGCGCCGCGGATCGGACCCCAGCCGCGCCTGGTGCTCGCGGCGTCCGGCGCCACCGGGGAAGGCTGGACGCTGTGCACGGCCGCCGGCTGCCGGGAACTGGACGAGACGGCCGGCGAACCCACCGTGCTCGAACCGTGCGCCGGCTCGAGCCAGCCACGGTAGCGCACGATCAGCCCGACGACCGGGTGCGATATCCCGACATGGAAGCAGAAGCGGCCGTCCTCGACGGTTTCGTACGCGTTCGACCGTGGGCAAAGCCACATCGGCAATGGCAGGCCGAGAAAGCTCCAGCGGCGCAGCACGAGCGACAGGCGGTCCTCGCCGGCCACCAGCGCCATGGCGAAGGTGAGGGGGCCGAAGCGCTCGCAAAGCAGCCGCTCCGAGCGGCTACGTCCGGCAAATTGCCGGCTCGAAAAACCGTGAGTTCCGAAAGTCCGCGTCCAGGTCTCGCCTTGCCAGTCGATAACGAAACGCACCTTGACGGGGACATCGGCTGCAGCAGGTGGGAAGCCGGCCATGCGCGCGGCAAGCCGGCTAAGAATACCGCCGCCGCGCTCCACGCTCGCACTTCCTTCCGCCATAGTCGCTCCGTCATGCATGGCGCGGATTTCAGCTGGAAGGCTTTTCCACGCATCGCCGAGCAGGTCGGGATAGAGAGCCTTTCCCTTGTCGGTGTCGCCCCTGAAGCCGGTGTGGATCGACTTGCCGGCAAACAGCGCTTCATAGTCCGCGAGCTCGACGTCGCGCACCGCCGCCCGGGCGCCTGGTGCTGGCATGCGGCCGTCGAGCGCCTTGCGGACGATCGCCTCGACCGCCATGGACGGGATCAGCGGGCCGTCATCGCCCTCGGCCAACAGGTGCCAGGATCGTTTGCTTGGTCTGCCCTCTGCATCCACGCAGTCGACCTCGACGAACATGCCGCCGCGATGCTCGCCCCATGACAGCCGGTTGGTCGCCCAGTGCATCAGCGGCGCCAGCGGCGACAGCGATCGCGCCAGGCCGGCGCGGACCATCCAGGCCAGGCCGATCAGCGCGCGGTGCAGCACCTCGGGCACCGGCCCGGCGCCCATCCAGATCGTGCTCGCTTCCGGCCACAGCGCTTGCAGCGCGCGCAGGTCCGGCACGTCGACCAGCGAGAACAAGGTGTTCCTCACCGGCACGCGCCCGGGCGGCGCGATCGTGTACCGCATCTGCTCCGTGAGCGGGTAACCCTCGGCCGGCCTGCCGCCGCGCTGCAGCCGCACCGCCCGGCCGGCATAGCTCGCGATGGCGCGGATGACGTTCTCGCCGACGCCGGCGAAAGGCGATGGCGCGATGCCGCCACGGATGGTGTCGACGCGCGCCATGCCGGCCGAAAGATGCCGCACCACGGCGGCAGTCAGCACCGGGAAGCTCGACACCCCGGACAGCACGACGACGCCGGCCGCCCTGGCTGCCGCGTCGAAAGCGGATACCCCGGCGACGAAGTCCGAACCGTCGGCAAGGTCGAGATAGTGGATGCGCGCGGCGATACAGGCCTCGACCAGCCGGTAGCGCCCCTCGCCATAGGCCTGAAACGGACCGCTGGCATCGACGACGATGTCGGGCAGCATGCCGGCGAGTTGCGCGCCAAGGTCGCCGTCGCGGTCGAACGTCGCCGGCACCAGCCGAGCCTTGGTGTTGCCTCGATCCCTGCAATAGGCAGCTGCCTTGGCGAGCGACCGGCCGGCGATGATGAGCTCGAGGCGCGGCTCGTTCTCCAGCAATTGGACGATGCGTCCGCCGAAGGTGCCATAGCCGCCGACGATGAGAAGCTTCATGCCATGCCCCCAAGCCAATCGCCGTCAGCCGATCAACCGCTCCCGCAACTCGGCCGACGGAATGTCGCAACTGTCCTTGCGGCCGAACAGCGCGTAGCGGTTCTTGGCGACGCGGTCGTAGAGCCAGTCGCGCAGCGGCCGCGGCAGGATGAGCAGCGCCTTCGCAATGCGCCATGGCCAGCCGAGCGCGGCCATGACGGCGATGAAGCTGTCGAGGCGCGTGAAGGCCGCGCCGTCGATGATGGCGAGGTTGCTGTCGTAATCGTCGGTCGGCAGGCCGTGCTCACGAAACAGTGCCTCGCCGAGCGGCGACTGCGCCGTGGCGAAGCGGAAGCGTTTTTTCCGGTCGAGCTTGAGGATGAGCTGGACGAAGCCCGAGCAGAACACGCAGACGCCGTCGAAGACGATCAGCGGCTGGCTGGCGTCATAGGCCTGGCGCGGCAAGGTGGGACGTTCGGGCAGGTCGGTCATGGCGGCCCCGGCTGCTTGTGGCCCCCTTACGCTATGCCAAGGGGACGCTGAGCTGGGGAGACACTAAGCCAGCCGGCGGCGGCGTCAAAGCCGCGGCGTTGTCGCACGCCATGTGGCGGCGAGCGCAAGGCGTTCGGCGCGATAGGTGGTAGTCCGCTGGTCGGCGGCCGGCCGGCAGATGCGGCTGTGGTGGGCGCGTTCGCGGGTCATGATCAGTTCGCGCTGACGCCTAGCGAATTGCCGCGGCGCGCGCAGGCAGGGCCCGGGCCGCGCATGTAATAGCGCTCCGGCCGATAGGTCGGCGCGACGAATTCGCGAATGGCGGCGGCGTAGCCGGCGATGTGGTTCCAGAAGTTCATTTTACGTGGTCCCTGTCCCGCTTTCGGATGTCCGTCCGAATTGTTCGAGAGCATAGCGTCGAGGCGTGAATAGTCGGTGAACGTGATGTTAATTTCTGGTCCGAAACACGTTGCATCGTGGCTGGATTGCGGCTGATTCGCGGTCTTTCGGTGCTTTTCGTCGCCTTTCCAGGCCGTGTGACTTTTGCATCACATATGTTTCGTTCCGATGTCGCTTGCGCGCGCTTCTGTTTCACGCTCGGGTGGCGCCGGGAAATATCATTGCTTGCCGCAAGCGGCACCGGCCAGGTCCCTCTCGGAACCCGAGCAAGCCTCCGCCCGTTGCGGTAAAGTTGCATCGCAGGAGTTCGCCGCAGGAGTTCGCCATGGCGCCACGCCCGGCCTGGAAGGGCTATCTCAAACTGTCGCTGGTCACCTGCGCCATCGAGCTGACCAACGTCGTCACCCATGCCGAGAAAGTCTCGTTCCGCATCCTCAACCGCAAGACCGGCAACACCGTCAAACGCATCTATGTCGATGCCGGGACCGGCAAGCCGCTTGAAGAGGGCGACGAGATCAAGGGCTATGAGGTGAGCGACGGCGATTTCGTCCATATCGAGGAGGACGAGATCGAGGCGGTGCAGATCGAATCCTCGCACACGATGAGCCTCGACGGCTTCGTCGAGAAATCCTCGATCGAGCAGATCTACCTCGACACGCCCTATTATGTCTCACCGGCCGACAAGGTCTCGGAAGAAGCCTTTGCCGTCATCCGGGACGCCATGGCGGCCCGGAAGATGGCTGGCCTGGCGCGCATCGTGCTTTATCAGCGAGAGCGCCCGGTGGTGATCGAGCCGCTCGGCAAGGGCATGGTGCTGACCACCTTGCGCTATGACGACACGGTGCGCCGGCCGGCGACGGTGTTCGAGGACATCGCGGCGGCGAAGACCGACAAGGAGATGATCGACCTCGCCCAGCACATCATTGACGGCAAGAAGACGAAGTTCGATCCGTCGAAATTCGACGACCGCTACGAGGACGCGCTGCTCGAGCTGATCCGCGCCAAGAAGGCGGGCAAGAAGGCGCCCAAGGCCAAGGCGCCGCCGAAGCCGTCCAATGTGGTCAACCTGTTCGATGCGTTGAAGAAGAGCCTCAACGCGGAAGGCGGCGGCAAAGCGGGCAAGTCTTCAAAGACTTCGGCGCGGCGGCCGAAAGCCAAAGCGTCCGCGCCAAAACGCAAATCCGCATAGGAGGATGGCGGCATGGCCGGCCTCGAGCAGTATCACGCCAAGCGCGACTTCAGGAAGACCGCCGAGCCGGCCGGCAAGGTCGGCAGGCAAAAGCAAGGCGGCGGCATCTTCGTCGTCCAGAAGCATGCCGCGACGCGGCTCCACTATGATTTCCGGCTGGAGCATGACGGCGTGCTGTGGAGCTGGGCGGTGACGCGCGGCCCGAGCCTCGATCCGCATGAGAAGCGGCTGGCCGTGCATGTCGAGGATCATCCGATCGACTACGCGTCCTTCGAAGGCACCATTCCGAAGGGCCAATATGGCGGCGGCTCGGTCATCGTCTGGGACGAAGGCAAGTGGATGCCGGATGGCGATCCGGCCAAGGGCATGAAGAAGGGCCATATCGACTTCGAGCTCGAGGGCCACAAGCTCAACGGCCGCTGGCATCTGGTCAGGCTGCGGCCCCGCCCGGGCGAGAAGCGCGACAACTGGCTGCTGATCAAATCCGACGATGCCGCCGCCCGGCCCGGCGAGGATGTTCTCGAGGAAGAACCGAAATCGGTGAAGTCGGGCCTGACCATCGAGGAGGTCGGCGAAGGCAAGGCCGCCAGGGGCGAGAAGCCGAAAGTCTGGCAATCCAACAGGCCGGCTGCCGCCAAGACCAAGGCCGGGCCTGGCAAGCGTCTCGACTTCATCGAGCCGCAGCTGGCGACGCTGGAAAGGGATGCGCCCGCCGGCGAGGACTGGCTGCACGAGGTGAAATTCGACGGTTACCGCATGCAGGCGCAGATCGCCGGCAGCGAGGTCAGGCTGCTCACCCGCGCCGGCCTCGACTGGACGGAAAAATTCGACGGTCCTGTCACCGCCGCGCTCGCCAAGCTGAAATGCCGCGACGCCATCATCGACGGCGAGATCGTGGTGTTGGCCGACAGCGGCGTGTCGTCCTTCCCCTTGCTGCAGGCGGATTTGTCGGCCCGACGCGCCGACCGCTTCGTCTACTATGTCTTCGACCTGATGCGGCTCGACGGCAGGGATCTGCGCCGCGAACCCTTGGTCGAACGCAAGCAGGCGCTGGCGGAGCTGCTCGGCGAGCAGCCCGAACATTCGGGGCTGCGCTTCAGCGACCATTTCCACGAGCCCGGCAAGGTCATGCTGCAGCATGTCTGCCGCATGGGCCTGGAAGGCGTGGTGTCGAAACGCGCCGACGCGCCCTACCGCAGCGGACGGGGGCTCTCCTGGATCAAGTCCAAATGCACGCTGCGCCAGGAATTCGTCATCGGCGGCTATCTGCCCTCGGACAAGACCGGACGCGGCCTGCGCTCGCTGCTGGTCGGGTTCAACGAAGGCGGCAAGCTGCACTATGCCGGCCGTGTCGGCACCGGCTTTTCCGGCAAGGTGATGACCGATTTGAAGAAAAAGCTCGATGGCCTCAAGGCGAAGGGCTCGCCGTTCTCGGCCGCCGTGCCCAAGGGCAAGGGCCTCACCTTCGTCAAGCCGGAACTTGTCGGCGAGGTGGAGTTCCGCAGCTGGACATCCGACCGTATAATCCGCCACGCCTCGTTCCAGGGGCTTCGCGAGGACAAGCCGGCGGAGGAAGTCGTGCAGGAAAAGCCGAAAAAGGCCGAAACCGGAGCGAAGCCGGGTACAAAGACCGCGCCGAAAGCCTCGGCCGGAACGGTGAAGACCTCGATAAAGCTCTCGCATCCCGACAAGCTGCTATGGCCGGACGAGAAGGTGTCCAAGCGGGACCTGCTCGATCACTACGCGCTGGTCTGGCCGCGGATGGAGCAATTCGTCGTCAACCGGCCGCTGAGCCTGGTGCGCGCGCCGGACGGCATCGACGGCCAGCGCTTCTTCCAGAAGCACGCCTCGCCCGGCATGAGCGACAAGATCGCCAGGATGAAGGATCCGACTGACGGCGAGGAGATCCTGTTCATCAAGGATTTCGATGGGCTGGCCGCGCTTGTCCAATACGGCGTGGTCGAGGTCCATATCTGGGGCTGCACTCTCGACGCGCTGGAGAAACCGGACCAGATCATCTTCGATCTCGATCCGGACGAAGGCGTAGATGTCGGCAAAGTGCGCGAGGCGGCGCTCGACATCCACAAGCAGCTCGACGAATTGTCGCTGCCCAACCTGGTAAAGACTTCCGGCGGCAAGGGCTATCACGTCCTGGTGCCGCTGAAACCCTCGGCGGAGTGGGACGCGGTCAAGGATTTCGCCCATGATTTCGCCCGTGCGCTGGAGCAGGCCGCGCCGGATCGTTACACGGCGACGCTGTCGAAGAAGGCGCGCACCGGCAAGATCTTCGTCGACTATCTGCGCAACGGCAGGGGCTCGACCACGGTCGCGCCCTATTCCTCGCGTGCCAAGAAGGGCGCGACGATATCGATGCCGGTGACGTGGCCTGAGATCGAAAAGGGCTTGGCGCCGAATGCCTTCCCGCTGGGGGACGAGACGACGCTGAAGCAATTGAAGAAGGCGGATCCGTGGGCGGAGTTCTTCAAGCTGGGGAAGCCACTGAAGCGGGGGTGATCGCGGGCAAGACGCAAAGTAGCCTATGCCGAGATCCTTCGCCCCCCTCTCTGTCCTGCCGGACATCTCCCCCTCAAGGGGGGAGATTGGATGTCGTCTCGGCTTTCGCCAATCTCCAACGTTAAGAGAATGGCGGAGCGCCAGAACTGCCAATCTCCCCCCATGCGGGGGAGATGCCCGGCAGGGCAGAGGGGGGTGCTGTCCCGCCAGCATCGTGAGATTGTCCGCCTAGGAGAGAAACACCCTCTCGAATTCCTGCCTGCCCGTCGGCGAGAACACCACGGCGCGGCTGTCCTTTTCGCGCCGGGCCCATTTCTCGGCGATGATCTTGTCGAGGATGGCGGCGCCCAGCGTGCCGGCGAGATGCGAGCGCCGCACGCTCCAGTCGAGGCAGGCGCGGCACACCGGCCGCCGTGCCTTGGCATGGGTCTCGATGCCGAGCGCGGAAAAATGCGAGACGCCGGATGACGAGAGCCTGATCTCGTTGTCCTCGCGCAGCAAAAGTTTCCTGTCGAAGAGCCGGTCGAGCATCGCCACCGCCTGCTCGCCGGCGAGGTGATCGTAACAAACGCGCGCCACGCGCATGGCCGCGTCGCGCGGGCCGGGCCGCACACGCTTCGGGCCGACCGCCTCGGCGACGCCGCTGATCGCCTCGATCATGCCGGCCACCTGCGCGCTGGCCAGGCCGTAATAGCGGTGGCGCCCCTGGCTGGCCAAGGTCAGCAGCCCGCCTTCCATCAGCTTGGACAGATGCGAGGAAGCGGTGGGCAGCGATACGCCGGCCTCGAGCGCCAGTTCCGACGCCGTCAGCGCCGTGCCGCCCATCAACGCGTTCAGCATGTTGGCCCGGGCCGGATCGCCGACCAGGCTGGCGATGCGGGCGATGTCCGGTCCTTCACGCATGGTTCGATCCTTATCGAAGCATTCCCGTCAGGGAAGCACTATTGTCGGGTCAGCTCAAGCAGCCCGGCAAACTCTCCTGACAGGAAGATGCCTAGCACAATGACGCAAGCGATGTTTCGACCGGGATCGAACCGTCGTCGTCGAAAAACCAACCATACGAGGAGAACCGACATGGCCATCACCTGCTTCATCCGCTACGAGATCGATCCGTTCGGCAAGGCGGCGTTCGAGCAATATGCGCGCGCCTGGGGTCAGGCCATTCCGCGTTGCGGCGCCGACCTGATCGGCTACTACGCCCCGCACGAAGGCTCGGCCACCACGGCCTATGCCGCCTACAACATCGAGAGCCTCGCGGCCTATGAAGCCTATCGCGCGCGGCTTGCCGCCGACCCGGCCGGCAAGGCAAACTACGAATTCGCGCGGCGCGAGAAATTCATCCTCAAGGAGGACCGCGTCTTCCTGAAGCTGGTGTCCGGCCCGCATGGTCCGCGGCAGGTCTTTCGCACCGACGTGACGGTCAGGGAAGGGATGGAGGCATGATCGCAGTCATCTTCGAAGTGGAGCCGGCGGAAGGCAAGCGCGATGCCTATCTCGGCATCGCCGCGGAGCTTAAGCCCCTGCTCGACGGCATAGACGGTTTCATCTCGGTCGAGCGCTTCCAGAGCCTTGCCGATCCCAGGCGGGTGCTGTCGCTGTCCTTCTGGCGCGACGAGGAAGCGGTGAAAGCCTGGCGCAACACCGAGGAGCACCGGCAGGCGCAAAAGGCGGGGCGGGGCGGAATCTTTGCCGGCTACCGTCTGCGCATCGCCCATGTCGTGCGCGACTACGGGATGACCGAAAGGGCGGAAGCGCCAAGGGACAGCCGCGCGGTGAATGGGTGAACCGCGCCTTCCCTTATCCCCTTGCGGGAGAAGGGAAAAACCTAAGCGTTCCCGATCAGCACGCCCGCCCCGAACACCAGAGCGCCGCCCAGCACCACCTGAAAGGCGGCGCGCCAGAACGGGGTCTGCATGTAGCGGTTCTGGACGAAAGCGATCGCCCAGAGCTCGAAGAACACCACCACCGCCGCCACGGCGGTGGCCGTCCAGAAATGCGGGATCAGATAGGGCAGCGCGTGGCCGAGGCCGCCCAGCGAAGTCATCAGGCCGACCGTCAGCCCGCGCTTGATCGGCGAGCCGCGCCCCGACAGCTTGCCGTCGTCGGAGGCGACCTCGGTGAAACCCATCGAAATGCCGGCGCCGATCGAGGCGGCGAGGCCGACCAGAAGCGTCTGCCAGGTGTCGTGCGTGGCGAATGCCGCGGCGAAGATCGGCGCCAGCGTCGACACCGAGCCGTCCATCAGCCCGGCCAGCCCGGGCTGCACATAGGTGAGGATGAACTGGCGCTGCTCGGCGCTCGCCTCCTCGACCTTGACCGTGCCCGGCACATGCTCCTGCTCCAATTCATGCGCCGAGCTCTCATGGCCCTGCTCGGCCACGGCGAGATCGTCGAGCAGCTTTCGCGTCGAGGCGTCGGTGGTGCGCTTGGCCGCCTCTACATAGAAGCGATAGGCCTGCCGCTCCATTTCCTCGGCTTGCCGCCGCACATGCTCGATCCCGAGCGGCTTCACCAGCCAGTCGGGCTTGCGCTCGAAATAGCCTTTCACATGCTCGCGCCGGATCAGCGGGATGCGCTCGCCGAAGCGCTTGCGGTAAAGCTCGATGAGCGAATCGCGATGGCCGTCCTCTTCCTCGGCCATCGCCTCGAACACTTTTGCCGATTGCGGAAAGTCCTGTGCCAGGCCATCGGCATAAGCGCGGTAGATGCGTCCGTCATCCTCCTCGGAAGAGATCGCCAGCGCCAGGATTTCCTGCTCCGACAGCGAATCGAACGAACGGCGGCCGAAGCCGAAAACACGAGAAAGCATGATGGGATCACTCTAGTTTAGAATAATTCTAAACTAGGATCTTGCTTGCCGGACGTCAATTGCGAACGGCACGGGCCGCGACGCGAATGGGTGATCCAGCGGAACCCGGCCCAACTCTTCATTATTGCCGAATGTTCGCCTATATAGCGTGCAACTACCGAAATTGAAGGAATCCCCGGCATGACGAACAAAAAGCCCCCGCACGCATTCGATGCCAAACCGGTTCTCGATCTCATCGCCAGCATCGAGGCCGACCTGCAGCGCCTGAAGGGCCTCGTCGAGGAGCAGCTCGAAAAATTCGACCCCGCCAACCCGCACAACAAGACGCCGGATGGCAAGCTGACCGAGGAAGGCGCCGAGTGCTGCTATCGCATGTTCGACGAAGGCAAGTCGCGCTACACGGTTTCCCAGCAGATGAAGATATCCTTCGCCGCCGCCACCCACCGCTTCAACTCCTGGCGCAAGCTCGGCGGCAGCAAAAGGACAAAGACACTGCTGGGATGAGCGGTCGCCGACAGGGCGAAATGTCGGCGGGACAGCCTCCCTCTGGCTTGCCGGCCATCTGGCGAGGGGAAAGATTAGCTGTTTCGGCGCTCCGCCCATTCTTGCGACCTAGGAGATTGGCGAAAGCCGGCGTGCCGTCTGATCTCCCCCCTTGTGGAGGAGATGTCCGGCAGGCCAGAGGGGGCGCGCGAAGAAACGCCAACTTCCAAAACTGCCAAATCAACCTTGTCTCCGTCACATTTTTTCGTTGGCGCGCCGGGATGATTTCCGTGCACCATGGCGGGACTCATCCTGCGAGGCCCTCCATGACCACCCTCCCCGGCATCTCCGACATCCGCGCCGCCGCGGCGCGGCTTTCCGGCCTGACCGTCGAAACGCCGCTGATCGAGTCGCCCGAGCTCAACAAGCGCTATGGCGGCCGCATCCTGTTCAAGCCCGAGACGCTGCAGCGCACCGGCTCCTTCAAGATCCGCGGCGCCTACAACAAGCTGTCGAGCCTGAGCGAGGAGGAGCGCGGCCGTGGCGTCGTGGCCTTCTCTTCCGGCAACCATGCGCAAGGGGTGGCGGCCTCCGCCGCCATGTTCGGCGTCAAGGCGGTGATCGCCATGCCCGCCGACGCGCCGGCGCTCAAGATTGGCAATGTCCGCAAGATGGGCGCGGAGGTGGTGCCGTTCGACCGCTTCAAGGATGACCGCATGGCCGTTGTCCGCCCCTATATCGAGAAGGGCATGGTGCTGGTACCGCCCTTCGACGATCCGGCCATCATTGCCGGCCAGGGCACGATCGGCCTGGAGCTGATGAAGCAGGCGAAAGCGCTCGGCGCAGCGCTCGACGCCGTCGTCGTGCCTTGCGGCGGCGGCGGCCTGTCGAGCGGTATCTCGGTCGCCGTCAAGGACGCTTCACCGCGAACCGCCGTCTGGGCGGTCGAGCCCGAGCATTTCGACGACACGCGCCGCTCGCTGGCCAAGGGCGAGCGGGTCGCGAACGATCCCGGCCATAGCTCGATCTGCGATGCGCTGCTGACCGCCGAGCCCGGCGCCATCACCTTCGAGATCAACCGCCGGAATCTCGCCGGCGGCATTGCCGTCTCCGAAGACGCGGTCAGACAGGCGATGCGCGACGCCATGGCCCATCTCAAGCTGGTGGTCGAGCCCGGCGGCTGCGTCGCGTTTGCCGCGCTCTCCTCCGGCGAGATCGACCTCGCCGGCAAATGCGTTGCCGTCGTGCTCTCCGGCGGCAATGTCGATCTCGTCACCTATGCCGGGATCATGGCGGCTGCATAAAGCGCCGCGCCGCGATCATCCGCTCGCCAGCGCCTGTTCGAGATAGTCGCTGAAGGCGCGCGCCTTTTGCGAAGGGCGCCGTCCAGCCGGGAACACGACGTAAGCCGCTACAGGGTCGAGACGGTAGTCTGCCAGGAGCTCCACCAGTGCACCGGAGACAAGCTCCTCCGCGCACATCCATGTCGAGGCGATTGCGATGCCGAGGCCCGCGTTCGCGCAAGCGAGGACGCCTACGGTCGAACGGGTCCGCACGCGGGGATTGACGGGTTGGATCTCGGCGATGCCGTCCCGATGCGCGTTCCAGTTCTGCTCGTTCATGTCGCTAGGCCCGCTGATGAGATGGTGCCGGCTGAGCTCGGCGAGGGTCTTCGGAATACCGCGCCGGGCGAGGTAGGTGGGCGAGGCGACGAATAGCCGCCGGGCGGTGGCGAGCTTGCGCGCCACGAAGCTGGAATCCGGCTGTTCGCCAAGGCGAAGCGCCATGTCGGCGCCTTCCGCGATGAGGTTCTCGTAACGGTCGGACATCATGAGATCGATCTTCAGCAAGGGATGGTTGTCGAGGAAGGCAAGCAGCCGCGGCACTATCTGCCGCGCTCCGAAACCTTGCGACAGCGCCACGCGCAGTGTGCCGGACAGCCTGTCGGCGCTACGGGCGGCGTTTTCCGCCTCTTCGACCCCGGCAAGCGCTTCTCGGGCGCGAGACAACAGAGCCTCGCCCGCGTCGGTAAGCGAGAGTTGGCGAGTGGTCCGGGTAAGCAGCTTGACGCCCAGCCGGTCCTCAAGCGCGGCCACTGTCCGCGAGACGGAAGGTTGCGACAGCCCGAACTCCCTGGCCACCTTGGAAAAACTGCCCGTCTCGACGGTGCGGACAAAGATCGCCAGTTGCTGAAATCGGTCATTCATACGAGAGACGTATATATCATATGAACCCGGCGGCGCTACCGGTCGCACGACGCATGATTTACCTCCTCAGCAACACGCCGCGTGGCGGCGATGAGCGAAGGAGAAAGATCATGAACGAGCTGAAGGACAAGGTAGCGATCGTGACCGGCGCGTCAAAGGGCATCGGTGCGGCGATAGCGCGTCGGTTTGCCAAGGCGGGCGCCGCCGTGATGGTCAATTACGCTTCGAGCAAGGAGGATGCGGACCGGGTGGTCGCAGACATCCTGCGCGAAGGTGGCAAGGCCGTGGCGGTCCAGGCGGATGTCAGCAACAGCGCCGACGTGAAGCGACTCTTTGCCGAGACCAAGGCGACGTTCGGGACGCCCAGCATCCTCGTCAACAATGCCGGCGTGTACCGCTTCGGGCCGCTGGAGGACGTGACGGAAGCCGAGTTCCATCGTCAGTTCAACACCAATGTGCTGAGCACGATCCTGACGACACAGGAAGCGGCAAGGGCCTTTGACGGCCATGGCGGCAGCGTCATCAATCTCAGCACCATTTCGAGCACCAATCCGGTGCCGAACTCCGTCGTCTATTCGGCCTCCAAGAGCGCCGTGGACACGATCACCAGGGCGCTCGCCAACGAGTTGGCCACCCGCAGGATCCGCGTCAACGCGATCGCACCGGGCATGACGGAAACCGAAGGCCTCGCAGTCGTGGGCATCGATGACGAAACCGCCAAGAACATCGGAGCGACTTTGCCGATGGGCCGGGTGGGGCAGCCCGACGACATCGCCCGCGTCGCCGTCTTCCTGGCTTCCGACCAGTCAGCCTGGCTGACGGGTGAGCGCATCACTGCCTCCGGCGGCCAGCGTTAGCCGTTCGTCCGGAGTGAACTCGGCATCGATCTTGCAAAGTGTTGCGGCAATGGAATGGGCACGTCCGCCTGCCTCGACATCTTCATTGTTGTTCCGGAATGCAGCGAAGAACGCTCATCGCCGGCACCTCTTGCAGAAGGTCGGCATCCGAAGCCCTCACGACAGCGGACGTGCCCGTCCCGACGAACGATGCCGGCTTGTCAGCTGGAGCGGACATCCGCGGTCCTGAGACCATTCGAACTGCGCGGCGACCGTCCCGTCACCCGGCTGAACACGCGAGAGAAAGCGGCGCCGCTCTGGTAGCCGACCTGCAAGGCCACGCTCTTGACCGACTTACCCCTGGCAAGAAGCTGACGTGCGACCGTCATGCGCCAGACCGTCAGATAGTCGATAGGCGTCTGGCCGATCCGTGTCCGGAAATGCTCGGCGAACCGCGTGCGTGACATGCCGGCGATCCCGGCGAGATCTTCCAGGGTCCACGGCTTCCCGGGCGCATCGTGCATTGCCGTCAGCACCCTGGCAAGGCGCGGATCGCCGAGTCCGGCGAGCACGCCGGTCGCTACCCGGCCGCTGTCGGTGACGTGTCGCACGATCAGGATCAGGAGGTAGTCCAACAGCTGGTCGAGCGCCACCTGGCGGCCACTCAGTTCGGAGAATGCTTCGCCGATCAGCAGATCGCAGACCGGCGCCAGCGCGGGATGCGACGCGAGCGGCAGAACCACGAGTTCGGGCAGGCCCTGTCCGATCGGGTTGCCCTCGGCGCCGCCGAGCTCGACGGTCGCGCAAACGAGATCGGCGCCGCGGTCCGGATCAACCGTGAAACTGTGGACGCGGCCACGAGGAAAAAACAGGAGGGATGGCTCATCAAGCTGGAGGTCGACCTGGCCGGCCCGGGCGAGCGTGAGCACGCCTCCCTTGAGAAGGTGCAAGTGGCCTTCATCGGTGAAGTGCCTCGTCTCGCAAAGGTTACCGGTGAAGAAGGTCCGGGCTCTCGGCGTGACGTGGTCGAACAGGGCAGCGAAGGGATCCATTGGGACGATCGGCAACGTATTTGGCACCAACCATCACCTTTAATCCGACATATAGGGCAGTGCAAGCCCGCATGTTACAGAAAAGGACCCCTCACATGCCCCGTATCGCTCCCATCGAAACTGCCCATGCCGATCCCGGCGTCAAGGCCACGTTGTCGGCCGTCAAGACCAAGATCGGCATGGTGCCGAACCTGTTCTCGACTTTTGCGCGATCGCCCGCGGTGCTCAACGGCTATGTTGCCTTCTCCGATGCGCTCGGCAAAGGCGTGCTGACCGCCAAGCAGCGGGAGATCGTTGCGCTCGCCATTGGGCAGGCGAACGAGTGCGAGTACTGCCTCTCGGCGCACACGCTGATGGGCAAGGGCGCCGGCCTGTCGCCGGAAGGCATCCGCAGGGCCCGCGAGGGCAAGGCGGAAACCGCCATCGACGCCGTCATCGCATCGTTCGCGCGTCGCGTGCTTGAGAAGCGCGGGCAGGTCACGGACGCCGAAGTTGCCGCCGTGCGTTCGGCTGGTCTTGACGACGCCCGCATCATCGAGGTGATCGCGAACGTCGCGATCAACGTGCTGACCAACTACACCAACAACGTGGCGCTGACCGATATCGACTTTCCCAAGGTCGATGTCGCGCTGCGACCCGCCGCCTGATCCCGAAGGGCGTGGCGCTCGATCCTTGGGCGCCGCGCTCCCCGCAATCACACGGTCCACGGCCTGTGCAGGCCCTCCTCAATGGCAGCGTGTCATGAATATTCGTTTCGTCACCAACACCGCTCAGGCCTTGCTCGACTACCTCGTCGCGCTGAGCCTGATTGCCATGCCGTTTCTCGTTGGGCTCCGCCATCCGGAACGCCACGGGATTGCAATCTTCGTCCTGCCCTGTTGGCTGCAGGTTGTCGTCGACCGCCTCGTCAGCGGCGTATTCATCGTTGTTCCGTTCGTGCTCGGCTTCCAGGGTCTCGAAGTCTGGTACTACTGGGCGAAAGTGAGATCCGGTCCGCGCTTGAGCCAGCCTGGGGATTGTGCCGGCCGAGGATCAACGAATGGCGGCGCAGCTTGAATCGGTGGCGGCCGACGTCCCGCCCGCAATCGGTTGCTTCGGCCTGAGACAAAACAGCGGTGTATGGAGATGCGTCTCAAGGATGAAGTCGGTGTCCTGCGACAGGTGCCGCTGTTTGCCTGCATCGCACCGGCCAGGCTCAAATTGCTCGCCTTCACTTCGGATCGGCCACGTGGTGCAGTGGTTGCACACTCAAGATAAGGACCTCTCACATGACCCGTATCGCCCTCGTCCACACATCCCATGCCGACGCCGCCTCAAGCGGGCAGCACTAGCCGCTCGCCCAGGAGCGAGTTCGGCATCGAAGTGTTGCGGCAAGCAGGCGGCCAGATCCGTCGGCCCCGATATGTCTAGTGTCAATTTCCATAACTATAGCGGAGAACCCTCATGCCCCAACCAGAACATTTTGATTTTCTGATCCTCGGCAGCGGCCAGGGCGGCAAGGCGCTTGCCTGGCATCTGGGCCGATCCGGCCAGCGCGTCGCGGTCGTCGAGCGCCGCTGGGTCGGCGGCTCCTGTCCTGCGGTGGCCTGCATGCCCAGCAAGAATGAGGTGTGGAGCGCGCGGGTCGCCTACCTGTCCCGCAACGCCGGCCAGTTCGGCACGTCGACCGATCCCGTCTCGACCGACATGGCGAAGGTTCGCCGGCGCAAGCAGGAGATGGTCGATCGCGAGATCGCCTTCCACCTCGATGCCTATAAGACCAGCGGCGCGGAGCTGATCATGGGCAGCGGCCGCTTCGTTGGACAAAAGACGATCGAAGTTGCGCTGAACGACGGCGGCACGCGGGTGCTCACCGGCGACAAGGTCGTCATCAATGTCGGCACGCATGCGGCGATTCCCGGTATTCCCGGTCTCGAGCAAGCCCAGCCGCTCACCCATATCAGCGCCCTCGAGCTCGACATCCTGCCGCCGCATCTCATCGTGCTCGGCGGCGGCTATGTCGGCCTCGAATTGGCGCAGGCCTATCGCCGCTTCGGCAGCCGGGTGACGGTGATCGAAGCCGGGCCTCAGCTTATCGGCCGGGAGGACCGCGACGTCGCCGACGAGATGCGGAAACTTCTCGAGGACGAAGGCATCGAGTTCTTTGTCGGCACCGAGCCGCTTGGCGTGCATGGTCGCTCCGGCGAACAGGTCAGCGTGACCATACGCACGGCTTCGGGCAAGCGGACGATCGAGGGCAGCCATCTGCTCGCTGCCGTCGGGCGCGTGCCGAACACCGCCGGCATTGGCCTCGAAGAGGCCGGCGTGGCGCTGGACAGCCGTGGCTTCATCCGGGTCAACGAGCGGCTGGAGACCGTCACGCCCGATGTCTGGGCGCTCGGCGAATGCGCCGGCAGTCCGCAATTCACGCATGTCTCGGTCGACGATTTCCGCATCATCCGGGACAATCTGGCCGGCGGCCATCGCACGACACGCGACCGGCTGGTGCCCTACACCATGTTCACCGATCCGCCGCTCGCCCGCGTCGGCTTGAGCGAGGGCGAAGCGCAGCGCCAGGGCGTCATCGTGCGCGTCGCCAAGCTGCCGATGAGCGCCGTGCTGCGCACCGAAGCGACGGACGAAAAGCAGGGTTTTATGAAGGTGATCGTGGCCGGCGATGACGACAATATCCTCGGCTTCACGATGATCGGCTCCGAGGCAGGCGAGGTGCTGGCGGCGGTGCAGACGGCGATGCTGGCGAACCTGCCTTATCCGAAGCTGCGCGACGCCGTCATCACGCATTTGACGATCGCGGAGGGACTTGGGCCCCTGCTGGCGAACCTGCCGCCGAGATCCGGACAATAGGTTGGAAGCTTCATCCCGGGGAGCCACCGGAGAGACAAATAACCGAGGAGGAAATTATCATGAAGGCAATCGTGGTGACGGACCAGGCCGCGGGAACGGCCGGGATGACGCTGGTGGAGCGGCCCGAGCCGCAGGCAGCGATAAACGACGTCGTGGTTCAGGTTCATGCTTCGGGATTCGTCCCGACCGAGCTGGCGTGGCCCTCGACCTGGACCGATCGCCGCGACCGTGACCGAACACCGTCGATCCCCGGGCACGAGCTGGCCGGCGTGGTCACCGCCCTCGGCTATGGCACGACGGGGCTGTCGGTGGGACAGCGGGTGTTCGGCCTCGCCGACTGGTATCGCGACGGCACCCTGGCGCAGTATATCGCCATCGAGGCGCGCAACCTCGCGCCGCTGCCGGGCGACGTCGACTTCACGGTGGGCGCGAGCCTGCCGATCTCGGGCCTGACCGCGTGGCAGGGACTGTTCGAGCACGGCCGCCTTCGGGCCGGGCAGAGCGTTCTTGCGCATGGCGCGGCCGGCGCCGTCGGGTCGATGGTGACGCAACTCGCGCGAGAGGCCGGCGCCTACGTCATCGGCACCGGACGCGCCGCCGACCGCCAGACGGTGCTCGACTTCGGCGCGAAGGAGTTCATCGACCTCGACAACGACGCCCTGGAAGACGCCGGCGAAGTCGATCTGGTGTTCGACGTCATCGGCGGCGACATCGGCAAGCGGTCCGCAGGCATGATTCGGGCCGGAGGAACGCTGGTGTCCGTCGTCGGGCCGGTCGAGGCGCGGCCCGCCGACGGCCTTGCGGTCGACTTCGTTGTCGAGTCCGATCGTGCCCAGTTGAGCGAGATCGTCCAGCGGGTGCGGGACGGACGTCTGCGGACGAACATCGGCAACGTCTCGACCCTCGACGATGCCGTCGCCGCCTTCAACCCGACCGAGCGACGCAAGGGCAAGACGATCATCCGCGTTCGTCCGTGAGGACTTGCGGACTGCGAACGATTTCTGCCTCCTCGTGGATAGAACATGCCGTTCATCGATGTCCGGTTCTGACCACAACAAAGGACCGTCTCGACCCACTCCCGCTCGCCCCGCGTTGTCCTCCGCCCCTAATCCAGCGTCCGCCTGAACCGCACCAGGGCCACGCCGGCAAACAGCGCCACGAACACCACCAGCCAGCCGATCTCGGTCGCCACCGCCGGCAGTTGGGCGCCCTTCAGCATGACCGCGCGGGTGATGCGCAGAAAATGCGTCAGCGGGAAGATCTCGCCAAAAGTCTGCGCCCAGCCCGGCATGCCGCGATAGGGGAACATGAAGCCCGACAGCATGATCGAGGGCAGGAAGAAGAAGAAGGTGAGCTGCAGCGCCTGCATCTGCGTGCGGGCGATGGTGGAGATCGAATAGCCGAGCAGCACCAGCGACAGCACGAACACCAGCACCGCTGACAACAACAGAGAAAGCGAGCCGGTGAAGGGGATGGCAAACAGAAGCTTCGCCGCGGCCAGCACCACCACCACTTGCACCGCGCCCACCACCAGATAGGGCAGCACCTTGCCGAGCATGATCTCCAGCGGGCTCGACGGCATGGCCAGAAGGTTTTCCATCGTGCCGCGCTCGGTCTCGCGCGTCAGCGCGATCGAGGTCATCATCACCATCGTCATCTGCAGGATGACGCCGAGCAGGCCGGGCACGATGTTGTATTGCGAGATGCCCTCGGGATTGTAGCGCCGGTGCACGACGACATCGAGCTGGCCGCGCGCCGCCTCCTTGGCCGTCTCCTGCGTGCCCTGCGCCCTGAGCAGCCCCTGGCCGGCCACGGTGCTCAGCGTCGAGATCGCGCCGCTGGCCACCGCCGGATCGGTGGCGTCGGCCTCGATCAGGATCTGCGGATTGTCGCCGCGCTCCACCCGTCGGGCGAAATCGGCGGGAATGGTGACGACGAAGGAGACATCGCCGCGCGACATCAGGAATTCGGCCTCGTCCGCGCTTTGCGCGACATGGTCGAAGCGGTAGTAGTCCGTCGTCTGCAGCGCCGAGACCATGGCGCGCGTATAGGGATCGCTGCTGGTCGCCACAAGAGCTGCCGGCAGGCTCTTCGGGTCGTTGTTGATCGCATAGCCGAACAGCACCAGCTGGATCAGCGGCACGCCCAGCATCATGGCGAAGGTGATGCGGTCGCGCCGCATCTGGATGAATTCCTTGATCAGCAGCGCGCCGAGCCTGGCGAAGGAGAAGACCGCGTTCATGCCATGTTGTCCTTCGAGCCGGCCATGAACTGGATGAACACATCCTCGAGGCTTGTCTCGCCGGGCTTCACCGTGACGCCCTTATGCTCCTTCTCGACATCGGCGAGCGCCTTTTCCAGCGCCGCCTTGTCGGAACCGACGACATGCAGCGTCGCGCCGAACGGCGCCACCTGGTCGACGCCGGGACGGCCCTGCAGCGCCTCGGCCACCTGGTCGAGCCGCGGCCCCTGCAGCACGAAGGTGGTCAGCCCGGCATTCTTCACCACCTCGTCCACCGTGCCGGTGGCGAGCATCTTGCCGTAGGAGATGTAGCTGATGCGGTGGCAGCGCTCGGCCTCGTCCATATAGTGGGTGGAAACGAGCACGGTCAGCCCGCCGCCGGCCAGCCGATGGATCTCGTCCCAGAACTCGCGCCGCGCCTTCGGGTCGACGCCCGCCGTCGGCTCGTCGAGCAGGAGCAGCTTCGGCTTGTGCATGATGCAGGCGGCCAAGGCCAGCCGTTGCTTCCAACCGCCGGAAAGCGTGCCGGCCAGCTGGTCGCGACGGCTCGCCAGGCCGAGCTCCTGAAGCGTGCGCGCGACATATTCCTCCACCGGCCTCAGCCGGTAGAGCCGCGCAACGAATTCGAGGTTCTCGCCGATCGTCAAATCCTCGTAGAACGAGAACTTCTGCGTCATGTAGCCGACTTCGCGCTTGATCTTGAGCGCGTCGGTGCGGATGTCGAAGCCCAGCACCGTGCCGTCGCCTTCGTCCGGCGTGAGCAGCCCGCACATGATGCGGATGGTCGTCGTCTTGCCCGAGCCGTTCGGCCCCAGGAAGCCGACGATCTCGCCCTCGGCCACCGTCATCGTCACATGGTCGACGACGGTCTTGTCGCCGAAGCGCTTGACCAGGCCGCGAACGTCGATTGCGTTCATTGCCCGAGATCCGCGAGATCGACATCGACGATCTGGCCGGGCTGCAAGGGCCCGGCATTGCCGTCCGGCCGCGCTTCGACCAGATAGACCAGCTTCTGCCGGTTCTCGAGCGAATAGATCACCGGCGGCGTGAACTCCGGATCGGGCGAGACATAGCTGACACGTGCCTTCAGCCCCGTCCCGCAGCCGTCGCAATGGACGTTGAGCTCGGTGCCGACCTTGACCGACGAAAAAGCGCTTTCCGGCACATAGACGCTGAGCTTCACGGCACCGTCCGGCAGCACCGAGATCACCGGAGCGGTCGGCCCTGCGGTGTCGCCGGGATTGCGGATGACGTCGTTGACGTGCCCGGGCGAGGGTGCCGTCAGCACCCGCTTCGACAGCCGCCACTCGGCCTGCTCCAGGGTCGACTGCGCCTGCTTGACCTGGTTGTCGGCGGCCTTGATGGTCTCGGCCCGCGCCGGCAGGTTGCCGACGGCGAGATTGGCTTCCGCCTGGCCGACCTGGGCCGTGGCGGTCTCCAGCGAAGCCGAGGCGGTGTCGTAGTCGGCCTGGGTGCCGGTGCCGCGCTTGTAGAGGTCGCTCGCCCGGTCGTATTTGCGCTTGGCGTCGGCGGCCTGGGCTTTTGCCATGTCGACCTCGGCCTTGAGCACCGCGATTTCCTCGGGGCGCTTGCCGACCTGCAGGTCGGCAAGCTGGGCCTGCGCCTGCGCCAACGCCGCCTGCGCTTGCGCGACCTCGATCTTGGCGTCGGCGTCCTCGAGCGTCGCCACCGGCGTGCCGCTCTCGACGCGGTCGCCGCGCCTGACCGTCACCGTCGCCACCTGGGCCACTTCGATCGGCGCCATCAGCACATATTCGCCTTCGACATAGCCGACGGCCAGGGGCGCCGCCGGCGCGCAGGCGCCGAACAATTGGGCCGCGAGCGGCAGCGAACAGAGAAAGCTCATGATTTGCCCTTCTTGCCGGCGCGCGCATCGCGTGCCGCCAGCATCGCCCTGAGGTTGTCGGTTGCGACCGCCACCACCTTGGCGGCCTCTTCATTGCCGATCCCGCGCCAGCCCATCCGGCGCATCACCGCCTCGCGGCCGATGCGGAAATAGATGACCTGGCCGATCATGGTGAAGACGGTGAGCTTGGTCGTCTCGCTCTCGGCCGGTTCGCCGGTCGCCTGCTCCCAGATCTGGCACAGCCGCCGGTGCGTCGGCTCGAACACGCCGGCATAGATGCGGTCGAGCGCGGCGGTCGGATGCGAGAGCTCGCGAAGTACGAATTGTACGATCTCGCCGGCCTGCGGACTGGCCACGACGAAGCCCACCATCCGCTCGAGCGCTGCGAAAAGCTGGGCACGGGCGGCTTCCGGTTCCGGCGGCGCGGCGGCCTGATCGCCGCCCAGCGCCTGGCCGGCGATCCCCTGGATGGTGTCGACGATAAAATCGGCGGCGGCGGCGCGCAGGCCTTCCTTGCCGCCGAAATGATAGGCGATCGAGCCGATATTGGCCTTGGCCTCGGCCGCGATCTCGCGCGTCGAGGTGCCGTCGAAACCTTGCCGCCCGAACAGCTTGAGCGCCGCGTGCACCAGCGCAGTGCGCGTCTGCTCGGCGGTGGTGGCCTCGCGCGGCTGCCTTTTTATGCTTGGCTGCTTGTTCATATTCAGACTTTAATCATTCGATTGATTAAAGTCAAGTTTGACTCCGACTCGGCTTGCCTTCTCGACCCTCACAGGCTTTAGTGCCCGGCCATGGGCAAGGAAGTCGAGCGCAAATTCCTGGTCTCCGGTCCGGCTTGGCGCGACAGGGTCGAGGCGGAAATCCGCATTCGCCAGTTCTATGTCGCCGCCCAGCCCGGCCGCACGGTGCGCGTGCGCATCTCAGACGGGCGCTCCGCCAGGCTGACGCTGAAGTTCGGCGACAGGGCGCGCGAGCGCGACGAGTTCGAATATTCGATCCCGCTTGCCGAGGCCGAGGAACTGATGGCGTTTGCGCTGGGGCGTGTCATCGAGAAGACACGCCACCATGTTAGACACTGCGGCTATCTCTATGAAGTCGATGTTTTCGGCGGAAAGCTCGCGGGGTTGGTGATCGCGGAGCTGGAGACGCCGGAGGACGTATCTGACGAAATGCTGCCCGACTGGCTCGGTCGCGAGGTCACCGGCGAGTCGAGATTCTACAACGCGTCGCTGGCCCTCGGGGGGATTCCGGAGATCGCCGCATGAGCTTCCGCATCGATCCGCGCTTGCCGCTGACCGGCGAGGTCAGGCGCATATTGGCCGACGAGATCGGCAAGGCAATCGCCCATCTCGAGATGGCGCGCGAGAAGCCGGAGCAGGGTCTGCACAAATGCCGCAAGCGGCTGAAGAGCGTGCGCGCCTTGCTGCGCCTGGTTCGTTCCGGGGACGAACCGTTCTGCCAGACCGAGAACGAATGCTATAAGCAGGTATCGGCGCTGCTGGCCGGGCCGCGCGAGGCAACCGCCTTGATCGAAACCGTCGATCGCCTGGCCGATGCCTTTCCGGAACAATCCGCCGGCGGCGGTCTCGATCCCGTGCGCGAGCGGCTGGTGCTGCGCCAGCATGAGCTCCATGCCGGTCCCGGCCTCGACGCCGCCATCAATGCGGCGATAGCCGCTTGCCGGGAGGGCCTGGAGCGCATCGACAGGCTGGCCCTGCCCGACCAGCCGGAACAGGCCGCCGACATCCTCGCCGACGGCGCCCGCGCCACCTTGCGGCGGGCGAAGAAGGCGCTGGACAAGGCGGAGTCGCGCGGCGAGGACGAGGACTTTCACGACCTGCGCAAGGCGGTCAAGACGCATTCCATGCATCTGTCGCTGCTCGGCCGCCTGTGGCCGACGCCGATCAAGGCGCGCCGCAAGGCGGTCGACAGGTTCGGCGAGCAACTCGGCGAATTGCACGACGTCTTCGTCATGCGCGCCCTGCTCGCCGCCGAAGGCGAGCCGCTCGGCTCCGCCGACGACACGAAGCTGCTGCGCAAGCTGCTGAAGCGCTCCGAAAAGAGCCTGACCAAGGCCTGCCTCGCCGATGCCGCCGACCTGTTCGGCGACAGCCCGAAACGCTCGGCCAAAAAACTCGCCCGCAAGGCGCGCGACGATCTCGCCGGACCCCAGGAAGAAGCGAAAGCGGCGTGACGCCCTTTCCTTCTCCCACAAGGGGTCCCAAAAGGGAGAAGGGGCAGAGCTACGCCGGCAGCGCCCGTTTCTCCTTCTCCGCCCGCGCGCCCGCATCCCTCGGATGCGGGCCGATCGGCATGATCGCGGGAAACGGCGTCGCGCCGAAAGCAAAGGTCCATTTGTAGCCGGTGAGCTGGTCCTCCGGCGTGGTGTGCTGGTCGTGATGGGCAAGCAGCTTGGCGCGCTCGGCGAGCTCCTCGGCCTCGCGCCGCAGCATCTCCGCCGTTTGCGGCCGCATGCGCCTGGAAAAGCTGATGAAGGTCGCGCCCTGCTCCATATGGCCGAGCGCCCAGCCGACAAAATTCTTGTTGGTCATCTCGAAATGCGGCTTCAGCGGTCCCTCGAAATCCCACTGGATCGGCGTGTCGAGGAGCAGCCTTGCCGACAGGCCGCGCCCCAGCGCCACCAGCCCGAGCTCCTCGAGATCGCGCAGGTAGAGGAACATCGAAGCTTCGCTCAGGCCCTGCGAGCGCATGATGCCTTCGGCCGTGAATTTCTCCGACAGCATGATGAAGACGAAGAGCAGCGCCGGCCGCGCCGCCAGGCGGCGCTCGATCTCCGGCCCGACGCGGTTGGCCGGGCCCGGTCCCCGGTTCATCGCGCCGAGCACGTTCTCCAGCTCGACATCGGCCGCGGCGCAGATCTCCATCAGCCGGTCGAGCTTGCAGTTCCGCTCATGGAAGATGCGCTTCACCGTCGGCTCGGAAACGCCCATGCGTTCGGCCAACGTCCGGTAGGTCAGGCCCTTGGCCCTCAGCGTCCGTTTCAGCGCCTCGAAGATCGGACCGTTCATGGAATGCGCCTCGTTCATTCGATTTGGTATCGAAGAACGATACTAGTCTTGTTCCGGCTTCCAGGAAAGTATCGAAAATACTAGCTCTCCGCCGTCATTGCAGGAGAGCACCCATGAAACGTCTCATCGCCTCAACCGTCGTCGCAACGGTCGCCGTGTCTGTCGCGCAGGCCGGCGAACTCTGGCGCGCCACCGGCTTCGAGCAGCCGGAATCCGCGCTTGTCGATGCCGCCCACAACCGTATCGTCGTCTCCAACATCGCCGGCAATCCCGGCGACGCGGACGGCAATGGCTACTTGTCGCTTCTGTCGATGGACGGCAAGGTCATCGCCCGCCACTGGGTGGACGGCATGGACGCGCCCAAGGGCATGGCGATCGCCGGTGGCAGGCTCTACGCCGCCGACATCACCAAGGTGCGCGTCGTCGACCTCGCCAGCGGCAAACTGGTCGAGACCATCGATGTGCCGGGCGCCGTGTTCCTCAACGACATGACGCAGGACAGCGCCGGCAAGGTCTATGTCAGCGACATGTTGGCCGACACGGTCTATCGCATCGACGGCGACAGGCCGGAGTTGTTCGTCAAGGATGCGCTGCTCGCCTCGCCCAATGGCGTGTTCGCCGATGGCGGCAGGCTGATCGTCGCGTCCTGGGGCAAGGGCATCAACAAGACCGATTTCAGCACGGCCGAGCCGGGTGGCTTGCTGTCGGTCGACCTCGCCACGAAGGAGATCACGCCGCTGCCGGGCGCGCAAAAATTCGCCGACCTCGACGGTGTCATCGCCATGGGCGACACCATCTACGCCACCGCCTACATGACCGGCACGCTTTACAGCTACGAAACAGGCGGCGCGCCGGAAGCGGTGGCGCACTTCAAGCCCGGCAGCGCCGACATCGGCACCGACGGCAAAAAGATCTTCGTGCCGCTGATGGGCGAAGGCGAGGTCGTGGCGCTGTCACTGGATTGAGCACGTCGCGGCGGAGAAGCATTGCAACGCCGGCGGGACAGCGTTTCGCATCTCGGCACTGCAGCGGCGAGGCGAGTTTTTCGCCTCGCCGATCGGGATTGGACCGTCATATCGACGGCGCTGCCATCTGGTTTGGCCGCTTGCTCCGTACTATCCGGCTCCCATCCGTCACATGAGCGAAGCCGTGAAGACATCCAGCCTGACCGGCGCCGTTTCGCCGATGATCCCCGTGCTCATATGCGCGCTGGCGATCTTCCTGCTCTCCGGCATGGATGCGGCAATGAAGTCCCTGGCCCTCGCGGTCGGCGTCTATAACACGCTGCTGTGGCGCAGCCTGGTTGCCACGTTGGTCGCGGGCGCCGCCTGGTCGGCGGGGTCGCGCTCGAAGCCGAGCCTTCCGGTGCTGGGCCTGCATGCGCTGCGCGCCGCGATTGTCGGCATCGTCCTGGTCTTGTTCTTCTGGGGTCTGGCGAGGCTGCCGCTCGCCGAGGCGATCGGGCTCAGCTTCGTCGCGCCGCTGTTTGCGCTTTTGCTTGCGGCATTGTTGCTGGGCGAACGCATAAGGCGGCAGGCGGTCTGGGCATCGCTGGCCGGCATGGCGGGCGTCGTGATCATGCTGGCCGGCAAATTCGGGGCGGCGAGCCATTCGCAAGATGCCCTGCTTGGCACGGCCGCGGTGCTCGCATCGACGGTGTTCTACGCCTACAATCTGATCCTCTCGAGGCAACAGGCGCTGCTGGCCAGGCCGGTCGAGATCATGCTGTTCCAGAACCTCTTCGTCGCGATCATCCTCGGTCTCGCGGCACCCTGGCTCGCGGTTGCGCTGCCGAGCGATCTCTGGCTTCCCTTGGGCGCGGTGGCGCTGCTGTCGCTCGCCGGGCAATTTTTGATGAGCTGGTCCTACGCCCGTGCCGAGGCGCAATATCTGATTCCGACCGAATACTCGGCCTTCATCTGGGCGATCGCGCTTGGCTGGTTCTTCTTCGGCGAGACGGTGGCCTGGACCACGCTGACAGGAGCATGCCTCATCGTGGGCGGCTGCCTGATCGCCGCGCGCGCCAATCCGAAGCTTGCCGAGCCGATCGAAGCGGCGATGTGAGAGAGTGCGGCATTGGTCGGTAAATCCGGCCGCAACGGCGCCGATTCTTCCGCACCGCCGCGGTGGCGGCTCAGCCCTGCGGGTTCTGCGCCGCGGTAGTCTTGAGGCGCACGCCCCTGCCGCCGCGCTCGCTGGGCTGGTTCTCGCCGATCAGCTCCACGCCGACCTCGTCGAGCGCCTGGATGACCTTCATCAGCGTGTCGACCACGCCCCGGACGACGCCGTCGCTCGCTTCCATGCGCTGGATCGTCGGCAGCGAGACGCCGGCGCGCTCGGCGAGCGTCTTCTGGTCAATGCCGGTCAACGCCCGCGCGGCGCGCATCTGTGCGGCAGTGATCATCGGCCGGAACCCGTCTTTTGAAGCTGTAGGAGATGTATATTGTAAATATTACAATGTTTCAAGCATCATTTTATATGCTTCAGCCATCGGTCAGTCACTGTCGGCCACTACTTTGCGTCGCTGCAGCAGGCGCGCCGCAAGCCAGCACAGCATGGCCCATGCGAAGCCCGCGCACCAGCCGGCAAGCACGTCGGACGGCCAGTGCACGCCAAGATAGACGCGGCTGGCGCCGATCAGCACCGTGGTGAGCACGGCAAGGCCGAGCACGAAGACTTTCGTCCTGCGGTCCGGCAGGAAGCGGGCCGCCAGCGAGCCGAGGGTCAGATAGGTCACCGCCGACAGCATCGCGTGGCCGCTGGGGAACGAGAGCGAAGTCTCGGTGACGAGATGCGAGACGAGATCGGGGCGCGGCCGGTCGACCTCGAATTTGAGCAGGCTGGAAAGCACTTGCCCGCCCGCCACGGCCGCGAACATGAACAGAGCGGTCAAGGGTCTGCGGAGCAAGAGCAGATAGACGATCGTCGCCGTCGTGATCAGCGCCAGCACGGCGGTGCTGCCCAGCGCCGTGACGTCGCGCACCGCGCCTTCGAGCCAGGGTGGACCGATCGGACTGTCCGGCTGCCCGGCATGGCGGAAGGCAAGCAGGATTTCCGTATCGAAGGCATGTGGCGAGGTGGCGCGCGCCACCTCGATGAGCTCCACCAGGCCCCATAGACCGCCGGCGATCGCCAGCCCGGCCAGCAGCACCGGGAATTCCAACTTGTTGAGCAGCGCGTTGGCGGTCGATTTCATTCGGGCCCTTGGGTCCAGCTACAGCCGTTGCATATAGGGCCCGAGCGTGATCAGCGCGACGGCGGCGACCGCCAGCACCATGCCGGTCGCTTGCAAGGCGTTTAGCCGTTCGCCGAAGAAGGCGAGCGCCACGGCGTTGACCGAAACGAGCTGGATGACCGCCGACAGGCTGAACGACACCGACATGCCGAACTCGCGCACCAGCCGCAGCATGATCAGATTGCCGGCCGTGTAGAGCGCCAGGGTCAAAAGGAGCTTGGCCAGGCTCGGCGCCATCCCCCAATGCTTGGCCGCCATCGCCGCCAGCAGGAACATCACCGTCGAAATGCCGAGCTGCGCCAGTCCCCAGAAACTCACCTTGTCGTCCCCTTCTTGAAGCGCCGTCGCCACGTCGGCCGCAGCCTTTGTTTCCGAAGCGGGCGAAACCGTCAAGCTGGGTGGTGGAGGATAGGGCGAAGGCCGCGGCAAGCCCCTTCTCACCGTCACTATACGGGGTGAAAGGGGCCGACATCGACGACTTCGCCAATCACCGGGGGGTATGTCGAAGCCGTGTCACGAAAATGTGATCGGCGCGCTTTAGGGGTCGAAAGGTCAAAATGCCAGCCACCTCAAGAAGCCAGAGGAATCCCATGACCGTGACCCCTGAGACCCGCTTCCGCACCAGCCTGCTCGAGGAAAATGACGGCCCGCCCGTCAATCCGACCGACAACCGCACCATGGGCGAGATCATCGCCGCGCGTTTCTCGCGCCGCGGCTTTCTTATGGGCTCGCTGGCCGTCTCGGCCATTGCCGCCACCGTCAGCCCGCTGGCGCTGATCGCCGCCGACGAGGCGCGCGCCGCAGAGGCTTCGGCTTTCAAGTTCGACGAGCTCGAGGCCGGCATCGACGACAAGCACCATGTCGCGCCGGGCTATGACGCCGACGTGCTGTTGCGCTGGGGCGATCCGCTGTTCGCCGACTCGCCGGCGTTCGATCCGGCAAAACAGTCGGCCGAAGCCCAGGCCAGGCAGTTCGGCTACAACAACGACTATGTCGGCTATATCCCGATCGACGGCTCCGCCGAGCACGGCTTGCTGGTGGTCAATCACGAATACACCAACCCGCATCTGATGTTCCCCGGCATCGTCTCGATCGTCGAGAAGGACGGCAAGAAGGCCGCCGAGGTGGCGCCGCTCTCGAAGGAGCAGGTCGATGTCGAGATGGCCGCGCATGGCGGAACGATCGTCGAAATCCGCAAGCAGGGCGGCAAGTGGCAGGTCGTGCGCGACGGCAAGCTCAACCGCCGCATCATGTCCACCACCGAGATGGCGCTGTCCGGCCCGGTCGCCGGCCATGATCGCGTCAAGACCAATGCCGATCCGTCCGGCGCCAAGGTCATCGGCACCGTCAACAACTGCGCCGGCGGCGTCACGCCCTGGGGCACCTATGTGATGGCCGAGGAGAACATCCACGGCTATTTCTCGGGCGAATTGCCGGAAGGCCACGGGGAGGCCGCCAACTACAAGCGCCTCGGCATTCCGGAAGGCGCCTATGAGTGGGGCGCGCATTACGACCGCTTCAACCTCGCCAAGGAGCCGAACGAGCCCAACCGGTTCGGCTGGATCGTCGAGGTCGATGTCAACGATCCGGCCTCGGTGCCGAGGAAGCGCACCGCCATGGGCCGTTTCAAGCATGAGGGCGCCGAATCGATCGTCGCCAGGGATGGCCGCGTCGTCTTCTATCTCGGCGACGACGAACGCTTCGACTACGTCTACAAATTCGTCACCGCCGGCAAGTTCAATCCCGATGACCGCGCGGCCAACATGAACCTGCTCGACGACGGCACGCTGCATGTGGCGAAGTTCGCCGAGGACGGCTCGGTCGAATGGATGCCGATCGTGTTCGGGCAGGGCCCGCTGACTGCCGAGAACGGTTTTGCGTCCCAGGCCGACGTGCTCATCGAGACGCGGCGCGCCGCCGACCTGCTCGGCGCCACCAAGATGGACCGGCCGGAGGACATCCAGCCGAATGCCGGCAACGGCAAGGTCTATGTCATGCTGACCAACAACACCAAGCGCAAGGCCGAGCAAGTCGACGCCGCCAATCCGCGCGCCGGCAACGCCTTCGGCCACATCATCGAGATCGTCGAGGACGGCGGCGACTTCGCCGCCACCAAGGGCAAATGGGAAGTGCTGCTGAAATGCGGCGATCCGTCGGTGGCCGATGTCGGCGCCACCTTCTCCACCGCGACCACCGCCCATGGTTGGTTCGGCATGCCGGACAATTGCGCCGTCGATTCGGCCGGGCGCCTGTGGGTCGCCACCGACGGCCAGGGCCCGAAGGCCACCGGCCGCACCGATGGCCTGTGGGCGGTCGACACCGAAGGCCCGGCGCGGGCGACGTCGAAACTGTTCTTCCGCGTGCCGATCGGCGCCGAAATGTGCGGCCCGCTCTTCGCGCCGGACGACCAGACCGCTTTCGTCGCCGTCCAGCATCCGGGCGACGGCGGCGAGGACTGGGAAGGCTTTGGCCGCCCGTCCTATTACGAGGACCCGTCGACCCGCTGGCCGGACTTCAAGCCGGACATGCCGGTGCGGCCGTCCGTCGTTGCGATTACGAAGCAGGGCGGCGGCAAGATCGCGGTGTGATGCGCTGAGGGTAGCACAAACGTTGGGGATTGGCGGAAGCCTCCCCAACGTCGTCATTCTAGGGCGAAGCAGGAGCGAAGCTACGTCGCGGAAACCCTGGAATCCATGCCGTGACCGCGATCACAGGGCGCAGCGGAGCAGAATTCTGCACCGTTGCAACGCTCGCATGTCACGGAATGGATCCGCGGGTCTACGCTGCGTCGCTGCGCTCCTCGCTCCGCACGTGGATGACGAAGCCGAGCAGTCACTTCGCGCGTTGAAGCATCGCCATGTTCATCCTGTTCCTCAGGCGGAAGCCGATCGACTCGTAAAGCCCGATCGCCGCGGCATTGCTGTCATAGGCGTGGAGGTACGCGACCTCGCCGCGTGCCGCGATCCTGCCCGCCATGAACACCGACAGCAGGCGGCCGCCGCTGCGGAAATCCGGATGCCTGCACGCCGCTGAATTCCGAGCAACCGGGCTGCTTCATGCGCTCGCCGGCCATCGCCGCCAGCCTGCCGTCGACCCTGATGCCCCAGAAATCGCCGAGGCTCGGCGCCTCCGGCGTGAAGGGGCCGGCTTGGTGAGAGACGCGAGCAAGCAGCGCCACGCTGCGCCTCACGCCCGGTTGCGCGACGCCGAGGGATTGCGCCAAAGCCGACGCGCGCATGGCGCGTTTCGCGCGGCCGATGGACGATACTGGACGCTTTCGGACGTTTGCCCTTCATTCGTCGCCAATTGCATCCTATATCGCGCTGGCGCGACGTGGCCGGCAGCGGTCGCCAGCGATTCGCGACCTGAGGGCGGCAGGTCATCCATTCTTGGCACGCGGAGCTCATGGCGCCCCTGCGCATCTATTTCGACAGGCTTCTCGACGCCGTGGCGCCCAAGGTCCCGCGGCGCGAGTTGACGGATGCCGAACGCCTGGCGCTGGTGCGCCGCCACGGCGATTTCTCGCTCGCCTATTCCACGGCCGTGCAGCAGAAACTGTCCTATTTCAGCGATGGCGACGGCTATATCGCCTTTGGCACCAAGATGAGCCGTCATTTCGCGCTGGGCGATCCGGTCGCCGACCCGGCCGACCGCCCGGCCTATATCAAGCGCTTCGTCGAGGCCGCCGGCGGCCCGTGGTTCGTCCAGGTCGGCGCCGACACCGCCAAGGTGCTGGCCGGCCTCGGCTACCAGGTCAATCGCCTCGGCATCGACACCAGGCTGCTTTTGCCGGCGCATGATTTTTCCGGCAAGCGCAACGAGACCGTGCGCTATTCCGAACGCTGGCTGATGAAGAAGGGTTTTATCCTCGCCGAGGACAGGGGCGACGGGCTGCAGGAGGAGATCATTCAGCTTTCCGCCGACTGGCGCAAGGAGCGCATCATCAAGCGCTGGGAGATGGGTTTCCTCAACCGCCGCTTCTCCGAAGAGCTCGGCGCTGACATGCGCCGCTTCCTTCTGCACGGCCCCGAAGGCCGGCTTCTCGCCATTCTCGATTTCGACCCGCTGTTCCGCGACGGCAAGGTCATCGGCTACACCACCTCCTTCAAGCGCAAGCAGGTCGACGCGACGCCGCATGCCGAAATCGGCTTGACCAAATTCGCCGTCGATCGCTTTCGCGAGGAAGGCATCTCTGAGGTGACGCTCGGCCTCTCGCCGCTGCTCGACATCGAGCCGAGCGGCTTCGCCGAATCGAGCTTCTGGCGCGGCGCCTTCCAGCGCGCCTACAACTCGCCCTGGGTCAACCGCTCACGCTTCAACCTGCAGGGCCAGGCCGCGTTCAAACGCCGTTTCCATGGCGTCGAGGAGCCGACCTACATCGCCTTCCGCAAAGGGACTTTCGTGGAAATGCTGGGGCTGCTGCGCCTGCTGAAGGCGATTTGAAGGAGGCTCTGTTTTCCTCTCCCCACTTCGTGGGGCGAGGAACTGAAAGTCCGTCAGTTCCTCAACCGGTAGCCCGTCTTGAAGATCCACGCCACGATCGCGATGCAGATGGCCAGGAACATCAGCGTCATGCCGAGGCTGACGCCGACCGAGACATCAGCCTTGCCGTAGAAACTCCAGCGGAACCCGCTGATCAGGTAGACGACCGGATTGAACAGGGTGATCGTCTTCCAGATGCCCGGCAGCATATGGATCGAATAGAAGCTGCCGCCGAGGAAGGTGAGCGGCGTGACGATAAGCAGCGGCACCAGCTGCAGCTGCTCGAAGGTCTTTGCCCAGATGCCGATGATGAAGCCGAACAGGCTGAAGGTCACCGCCGTCAGCACCAGGAAGGCGATCATCCAGAACGGATGCTCGATCCTGAGCGGCACGAACAGTGCCGCGGTGGCCAGGATGATCAGGCCGAGGATGATCGACTTGGTCGCGGCGCCCCCGACATAGGCGATGATGATCTCCAGATAGGACACCGGGGCCGACAAAAGCTCGTAGATCGAGCCGACGAATTTCGGGAAATAGATGGCGAAGGAGGCGTTGGAGATCGACTGCGTCAACAGCGACAGCATCATCAGGCCCGGCACGATGAAGGCGCCGTAGGCGATGCCGTCGATCTCGTTGATGCGCGAGCCGATGGCCGAGCCGAAGACGACGAAATAGAGCGATGTCGAGATGACCGGCGAGATGATGCTCTGCAGCACCGTGCGGAAGGCGCGCGCCATCTCGACCCGGTAGATCGCCCATACCGCACGCAGGTTCATGGCTCTTGCCTCAGAAGATTGACGAAGATCTCTTCGAGCGAGCTGTTCTTGGTGTCGAGGTCGCGGAACTGGATGCCGGCCGCCTCGAGGTCGCGGATCAGCGAGGCGACGCCCGGACGGTCGCTCTGGTTGTCATAGGTGTAGGTGAGCTGGTTGCCGTCGTCCGACAGCTCCAATGAATAGTGGGAAAGCCCGTCCGGAACGGCGGCAAGTGGCGCGCGCAGCTCCAGTTTCATCTGCTTGCGACCGAGCTTGCGCATCAGCTCGGCCTTGCCTTCGACCAGGATGATCTCGCCCTTGTTGATGACGCCGACCCGGTCGGCCATCGCCTCGGCCTCTTCGATGTAATGCGTGGTGAGGATGATGGTGACGCCGTCTTCGCGCAGGCGCCTGACCATCGCCCACATGTCCTGGCGCAGTTCGACGTCGACGCCGGCGGTCGGCTCGTCGAGGAACAGCACGCGCGGCTCGTGCGACAGCGCCTTGGCGATCATCAGCCGGCGCTTCATGCCGCCGGACAGCGTGATCGCTTTCGAATCCTTCTTGTCCCACAGCGAGAGGTCGCGCAGCACTTTCTCGACGAAGGCCGCGTTGGGCGCCTTGCCGAACAGGCCGCGGCTGTAGTTCACCGTCGCCCAGACCGTCTCGAAGGCGTCGATGGTCAGTTCCTGCGGCACCAGCCCGATCAGGCTGCGCGCCGCGCGATAATCCTTGCCGATATCGTGGCCGTCGACGCTGACGCTGCCCGACGAGCGGTTGACGATGCCGCAGACGATCGAGATCAGCGTCGTCTTGCCGGCGCCGTTCGGCCCGAGCAGCGCGAAGATCTCGCCGCGCTCGATGTCGAGATTGATTTCCTTCAGCGCCTTGAAGCCGGTGGCATAGGTTTTCGTGACACCGGAGATCGAGATGATGGATGACATGCTGAAATACGGCCGGCTGGAAAAGGTGACCTGATATAGGTCGGATGCCGCCCGGTGCAACCGTGAATCGACGCCGTTCCTGACAGTTCTGGACAGGGAGCGCCCAACTGGCCGCCCTTGCCAGACCAGGTATACCGGCCGCGGCGACGGGAGCGCCGGCGCTCACGACAGCTTCTTTCTACCCGGTTACGCTACGGCATGCACAATTTCCAAGCGGCTGGTCTTTGGCGATAGCGTGCATGGCAGCTTGGCGCATGCATTGCCTTATGTAGCGCTGGTCGACCCCCACTCCGTCTCGGCTTCGCCGAGACACCTCTCCCCCGATCGACGGGGTAGAGGAAAAGCGTCAAGCTTTTTGCCGTCAACGCCCGTCCAGCAACGCTCCCTTCCTTTCCCTCCGGAGGGGGGAAAGGTGGCGCTGCGAAGCAGCGACGGATTGGGGGAACCACCTGGCAATCAAGCCTCAGGTCGATCAGTCACGCCAGGAAGAAATGCCCGGCAGGGCAATGAGGGGCGGCGCTGACCTTGTCAGGCAAAGCGATGGGGCGCCAAATTCCTACGCCGGCGCTGCCCCTCATCCGCCCTTCGGGCACCTTCTCCCCGTGAAACGGGGAGAAGGGACTAACCCTGCGTCCAGAACGCGATTTCCTGCGCCTTGGTCCTGAGCTCGGTCTTCAGCCATTGATCGTCGTCGTCGAGGTAGCTCCACGGCGTCCTGCCCTGCGCCCGCATCTCGCGGATGTAGGAGCGGTAGCGGTAGTGGCTGTAGACGGACATTGCGTATGTGGCATAGGCGGCGGCAAGCTTCCCGTGGCCGCGCACGATCACCAGGTTCTCGTCGTTCTTCTGGCTCGCCGGCGCCGAGAAATTGTGACTGCCGGTCACCACCACGCAGTCGTCTGAATGCGGGTCGGTCACCAGGATCTTCGAATGCACGATGGCGTGGCCGATCTGCGACAGGAAGCTGCGCCGGTTGACCTCGGCGATCCATGGCCCGAGCGGCGCGTCGAGGCCTTGCGGCTGCGCCACCGCGTAGCGGTCGGGCGTGAATTTCCGGTCGCTGCTGACCAGATCGATGTCGAGGAAATTCTGTTCGGTGCCGCCCTCGTCCGCGCTCAGCGTCGAGACCACGCCGCGCACATACATGCCCTTTTCCTTGGCGCGCTGGCCAGCCAGCGTGTGCAGCCCCTGCTTGCCCGGCGTGAACATCAGGAACAGCACGGCCTGCCTGGCCGATGTGATCACATCGCGCAGCGCCGCCATGTCGGCCCCGTCGGAGGTGCGGGTGAACCAGACGGTCGCCTTGGCGGTACCCACCGTGAAGGTCTTCGGCGCGTTGTTGTCCGCCATCAGCGCCGGCGTGAAATTGGCCGGGTCGGTCTTCGGCGGCGAGGCATCCTTGAGCAGGTCCCAATGCTTGCGGAAATGCTCCGCCACCGCCCCGTCCTCGATCAGCAGGCCGTTGTTGACCTGCGTGCACAGGCCGGTCGTGCTCCAGTTGGTGCTGCCCGTCCACACCTTCTTCGGCTCGCCGTCTTGCGACACGACGACGAATTTGTTGTGGCCGAGGCCTTTCGATTTCAGCATCCGGTCGATGGTCGCGATGCCGTGGTCGTTGAGGTTTTTGCGCGCGTCCTTGTTGCCGTCGCCGCTTTTGTCGGAGCCGTTGGCGAGGATGAGATTGAGCCGCGGCCCCAGCCCGATCAGCGCCGTCTCCAGCGTCGCGTCGCCGAGCTCGTAGAGTGCCGCATGCAGTTCGTCGCCGGCGCCTTGCGTCAGCCCGACCATGCGCAGCCCGAGATCGCCTTCCAGGAAAGCGCGGAACTTTGCGTCGCCATTGGTCTGCAGGCTCTTCTTGAAGGCCGCCGGCGAGAGCTTGTTCTTGGCCATGTAGCGGGCGACGAATTGCGACAGCACCAGGCCGCGGTTGAAGTAGCAGGAAAAGCCGCCACCGGCGTCGGTGGCGAGCGTATGCCAGTCCGTCCAGTCGCTCGACACGCCCTTGGTCAGCGGCTTGCCAGGGCCGGCGCTCATCATCGCGGTCACCCGGTAGCGCACCACATTGCCGACATCGGCCGCGTGGTCGGTCCAGTTGAAGCGCTGGAACGGCCACACGTCCGACGGCCGGTGGTCGCCCGATTTCGGCTTGTCCTTGGTGAAGCCGACACGGTTCTCCACCGGCTCGATTCTCTCGCTCGCGCCGGCCTTGCGGCCGCGCTCGAGCAGAAAACCCCGGCACCCCGCGATGAAACCGCTGGGCGCCCAGGCGACGAAGGCGTCGTCGCCATTGGTGTAGACGGAGACTTTTATGTCGATGGCCATCTGTCGTTCCTCCCCATCCGTCGTTGTTCCCGAAGCGCGGCCGGCATGTCCGGCCCATCAAGCAGCCAACAAGAATCCGCCCCGGAAGCACGGCCCCGGATCAGCTGAAACAGAGTTTTCGAAAGAGTGACGGCGATGATTATGTGGCGGCAGAAGATCGGATGTCAATGTTTTGCAGCGTCAAGTATAATTCTATGAACTGCTTCACATTGTGTTCTGTTTGCCAGCAAAACAAAGGGCGGATGGTTTTGTTACCATCCGCCCAGACCGGCTTGGGGTAGTTCCAGGAAAAGCGCGAGCGGCCAGGTTGCCGTTTGTCGGCGCGCAGGATTTTCACCGTTCCTTTCCGTGAAATCGACGCAAACGCTGGGGATTGGCGGAAGCCTCCCAGCCTCGTCATTCCAGAGCGGAGCAGAATTCTGCACCGTAGCAGCGCTCGGACGTCACGGAATGGATCCTCGGGTCTGCGCGCGTCGCTTCGCTCCTTGCTCCGCCCGTGGATGACGATCGCGATGGGCGTTTCGGCCAATCGCCAAGGCATGTCACCTGCCGACGCAGGCATACCTGACGGTCGAGATTCCCCTGTGTCAGGAAACCGGCCGGCCGTCCTCAGCTCTTGCTGGAGGCCAACACCAGCACCGGCTTCTCGCTGTAGAGCTGCGGGAACAGCGCCTTCAGATTCTCGATCTTGGGCAGGTCGTTGTAGACGATATAGGGATAGGTCGGGTTCAGCGTCAGGAAGTCCTGATGGTAATCCTCGGCCGGGTAGAAGGTCTTGCCGGTTTCCAGCGTGGTGACGATCGGCTTGCCGAACACCTTGGCCTTGTCGAGCTGGGCGATGTAGCTCTCGGCGACCTTCTTCTGCTCGTCATTCTCGGCGAAGATCGTCGAACGGTACTGCGTGCCTGAATCCGGCCCCTGGTAGTTCAACTGCGTCGGATTGTGCGCGACCGAGAAATACACCTGCAGCAGCTGGCCGTAGGTGACCTTCGCCGGGTCGTAGGTGATCTCGACGGATTCGGCGTGGCCCGTGCGGCCGGTGCCGACCACTTCATAGATGGCGTTTTCGGCGCTGCCGCCGGTATAGCCGGATACTGCCTTGCTCACGCCCTTGACGTGCTGGAACACGCCCTGCACGCCCCAGAAGCAGCCGCCGGCGAAGATCGCCTTCTCGGTGCCGCTCGCCGCTTTTTCGTCCATCGCCGGCGGCGGGATCACCACCGCGTCCTCGGCCGAGCGGGCCGGGCTTTGCCAGAAGGTCGCGGCAGCCGCCGTCAGGATGATCGCCGCGAACGCGCTCTTGACGAAGTTCGCCGGTCGGCTCCCGGCCGTTTTCCGAATGTCGGTCATGTCAAATCTCCCATGCCTGTTGGTACGACTATACGATATATGGTGCCGCCGGCGGCGCACATTGCCGTGCGCCGGTCAAATCCAATCATCCGACATGCCGGGCGGCAGCCTCGATGAGGTTGGCGATCTCATGCGGATGAGAAATCAGCGACAAATGGCTAGCCTTCACTTCTATGGTCTTTGCGTTCATGCGCTTGGCCATGAAGCGCTCGAGATCCGGGTTGATCGTGCGATCCTCGGTCGAGACGGCGTACCAGCTCGGCTTCGAGCGCCAGGCCGCTTGCGTCGTCTTTCCGGAGAATAGCTTGTCCGAGATCGGTGCCTGCACGGCATAAAGGATGCGCGCCTTCTCGCTAGGAAGATCGCCGGCGAAATCTCGCAGGAAAGCCTCTTCTCCGAGCTTGCCATAGCCTCCGGACCAGACAAGGCCGGCGGAGGCGGGCGGTGCCGCAAAAGTCTTGGCGAGCGCCGTATAGTCTTCGCCGGCATCCGGCGCACGCGCCGCGACATAGACCAGCGACGTAACCTTCGAATCCACGCCTGCCTCGGTGATGATCATGCCGGCAAAGGAGTGCGCGACAAGGACGGTCGGTCCATCCTGGAGCGCGATGGCGCGGCGCGTTGCCTCGACGCCCGCCTCCAGGGTGGTCAGCGGGTGTTGGACGGCGGTTGCGTTGAAGCCGGCCTTCTGAAGAACTCCGATCACCTCCGACCAGCACGAGCCATCTGCATAGGCGCCGTGGACCAGGATGACATTGCGAACCTTGGAGCCCGTTTGCGCTCGCGCCTTGTCGGCGCCGGCCAACAGCGTCGTTGCCATTCCAGCGGCGAGTGCGGCGGAGAAAGTACGTCTGTTCAACATGATAGTGGGCTCCTTGCGAGGGTCGCAAACTCGGCATTCCAGAAAAGCGTGCAGCGGCTTTCCGTCCGGAATTGTGTACAAAACAACTGGCTCTCGCGCCGCGAGAGACCAACCTTGGCGCGCCCTCGTCTGCCGACGCGCCGAGGCTGCAAAGACCGGACCTATTGAGCCGGAGCCATGGCGTCCGCCGGCTTCATCGCATCCGCCGGCTTCATGGCATCCGTGGCCGGCTTCATCGCGTCGGTGGTAGCCGGCTTCGTCGCCTCGGTGCTCATCGCGTCGGGCTTCATGGCGTCGGCGGGCTTCATGGCGTCAGCCGGCTTCATCGCGTCCGTCGCCGGCTTCATGGCGTCGGTCGCCATCGCATTGGCGGGCTTCATCGCATTGGTCGTGTCGTCGGCGCGGGCGCCGGCGACGAAGACGGCAGCGGAAAGCGCGAGGGCCAGCGCCGGCAGCGTCAGGTATTTGGTCATGATAGTCTCCTTGGTTTTGGCGCGCGGAAGCGGGCCCTGGTGAAGCGTTGCCGCTGTCATGCGGCCCCGCGCGAGGGGAAAAAGATCAGTTGGAGGCCGCGGCCAGGATCGGGCCGCCGCCTGGCGCCTGCACCAGCACCGCGGTGTTCAAGCCCCCGGCGGCTGCCGGCAGCGGCAGCGTCGTCGCCGCGCCGTTCCAGCTGCCGAGTTTCGTCAGCGCATGCACGACATTGGCGTGCGGCAGGGTGCGTCCGGTGTTCTCGCCGCGCGCCACCGGCACCTCGACGACGCCTCTTGTGTAGCGCACCAGCCAGATGTCGGCGCCGCCGTCCGGCGCCTTGCCGGCGCCGATGCTGACCTTGCCCTGCCCAAGCGAAAGCTCCGGCCCCTGGGTGCGGCCGCCTTTGGCGATCAGGCTCTGGATCTCGCCCGGCGCCGCGCCCACGCCGTCGCGTCTGCCGTTCACCACCACTTGCGGCGTGAACGGTCCGTCCCGGCCGAGCGACGGCTCGTAGGTCACCTGGCGATCGGTGAATTCCTTGCGGCCGAACGTGTCCTTCCAGCCGAGATAGTCCCAGTAGGTGACGTTGAACGACAGCGCCAGCACGCCCGGCTGGTCCTTGACCTTGATCAGGTTGGCGTTGGCCGGCGGGCAGGACGAGCAGCCCTGGCTGGTGAACAGCTCGACCACGGTCAGCGGCTGCGCGGTCGCGGCGCCCATCGTGGCCGCGACCATCGCGCCGGCGAGCAGGGCCATCCTTGTTGTCGATCCGGTCATGGGAAGCAGTCTCCGTTGCGGGGTCATGCTTCAATTCGTCGTGGTGGAGAGGTTCGTTACAGCTTCACCGGTTTGTGATGTGGAGCATTTCCCTTCTCCCCTTGTGGGAGAAGGTGGATCGGCGCGCAGCGCCGAGACGGATGAGGGGTGCTCCAGCGGAGTGAGACCTCCACCCGCTCACCGCCAGGGCTGCAGGCTAGTGTCCTTCACATAGGCGATGATCGTATCGCAGACGCCGTCCAGATCCTTCAGCACATCATCATTCCAAAAGCGCAAGATCCGAAATCCTCTCGCCTTCAATTCAGCTCCGCGGGCCAAATCCGATTCCGAGTCCGCGTGCTGGCTACCATCCAGCTCGACGATGAGCCGCGCCTCGAGACAAGCGAAATCGGCGACGTATTTTCCAATGGGCACCTGCCGGCGAAACTTGATCCGATCGAGCCTGCGGTCGCGCAATTCCTGCCACAGCTTGTGCTCAGCCTCCGTCATCTCACGGCGGAGCGTTCGGGCAAAACTGCGCTTGGCTTGGGTGACAGGCTGGTGCGGCATTTGCGCCACATTAGCTGGCCGCTGAGTTCCGTCCAACACCCCTCATCCGTCTCGGCGCTGCGCGCCGATCCACCTTCTCCCGCAAGGGGAGAAGGGAAAAAGGCGTTCCGCTTGCCCCTCAACCCCGCCCCTGCTAAAGCCCGCCGCATGACGACGCCCCTCGACCACATCCGCAATTTCTCCATCGTCGCCCATATCGACCATGGCAAATCCACGCTTGCCGACCGGCTGATCCAGCTGACCGGCACGCTGGAGGAGCGCGACATGAAGGAGCAGGTGCTGGACTCGATGGATATCGAGCGCGAGCGCGGCATCACCATCAAGGCCCAGACCGTTCGGCTGAACTACCGCGCCAAGAACGGCGAGGATTATGTGCTGAACCTCATCGACACCCCCGGCCATGTCGACTTCGCCTATGAGGTATCGCGCTCCTTGGCCGCCTGCGAGGGCTCGCTGCTGGTGGTGGACGCCTCCCAGGGCGTTGAGGCGCAGACCTTGGCCAATGTCTACCAGGCGATCGACAACAACCACGAGATCGTCGTGGTGCTGAACAAGGTCGACCTGCCGGCGGCCGAGCCCGAGCGCATCCGCGAGCAGGTGGAGGAAGTGATCGGTCTCGACGCCTCCAATGCGGTGCTGATCTCGGCCAAGACCGGGCTTGGCGTGCCCGACGTGCTGGAGGCGATCGTCCACCAGCTGCCGCCGCCGCGCGAGGGCGACATCTCGGCCCCCCTGAAGGCGATGCTGGTCGACAGCTGGTACGACGCCTATCTCGGCGTCATCGTTCTGGTGCGCATCATCGACGGCGTCATGAAGAAGGGCCAGACCATCCGCATGATGGGCACCGGCGCCAAATATCTCGTCGAGCGCACCGGCGTGTTCAAGCCGGCCCGCGTCAATGTCGACGAGCTCGGCCCGGGCGAGTTCGGCTTCTTCACCGGCTCGATCAAGGAAGTGGCCGACACCCGCGTCGGCGACACCATCACCGAGGACCGCCGCCCGACGCAAAAGGCCCTGCCCGGTTTCAAGCCGGCGCAGCCGGTGGTTTTCTGCGGCCTGTTCCCGGTCGACGCCGCCGATTTCGAGGATTTGCGCGCCGCCGTCGGCAAATTGCGCCTTAACGACGCAAGCTTCTCATACGAGATGGAAACCAGCGCCGCGCTCGGCTTCGGCTATCGCTGCGGCTTCCTTGGCCTGCTGCATCTGGAGATCATCCAGGAGCGGCTGGAGCGTGAGTTCAACCTCGACCTCATCGCCACGGCGCCGAGCGTCGTTTATCGCCTGAACCTCAATGACGGCTCGGTGAAGGAACTGCACAATCCGGCCGATATGCCCGACGTGGTCAAGATCGCCTCGATCGAGGAGCCGTGGATCCGCGCCACCATCCTGACGCCCGACGACTATCTCGGCGGCATCCTGAAACTCTGCCAGGACAGACGCGGCATCCAGGCCGATCTTTCCTATGTCGGCAAACGCGCCATGCTCACCTACGACCTGCCGCTCAACGAGGTGGTGTTTGATTTCTACGACCGGCTGAAGTCGATCTCCAAGGGCTACGCCTCCTTCGACTATCACCTGACCGACTATCGCGAGGGCGACCTGGTGAAGATGTCGATCCTGGTCAATGAGGAGCCGGTCGACGCGCTGTCCATGCTGGTGCACCGCACGGCGGCGGAAAAGCGCGGCCGCGCCATGTGCGAGAAGCTGAAGGAGCTGATCCCGCACCATCTGTTCAAGATCCCGATCCAGGCCGCGATCGGCGGCAAGGTCATCGCCCGCGAAACCATCTCGGCGCTGCGCAAGGACGTCACCGCCAAATGCTACGGCGGCGACGTGACCCGCAAGCGCAAGCTGCTCGACAAGCAGAAAGAGGGCAAGAAGCGGATGCGCCAGTTCGGCAAGGTGGATATTCCCCAGGAGGCGTTTATCCAGGCGCTGAAGATGGGGGATTAAGCCTGTTGTAGATCGGGAGCTGCGATCCGAAATCGCTGTCGATCTGGAACCGCCAAATCATCATGGTACTGAATCGCGGCAGGCAGGATCGCGGAAAAGGCTGTCAAGAACTCAGGGTAGAAGTTTTCAACGACAAAATGCATGAATTCTGCCACGCCCAATCTTGAGGTAACCGGAATTCGGCAATTTGGTGCGTTTATGTGTACATGCGACGCCGGATGGAGGTCAGCTGCCTCTTCGGGGGCATACTCAAAACGCAATGAGGCTCGACGAGGGGTTGAAATATATGTATCCGGTGGAGGTAAGTCTCCGGGGCCTTCCCCCGCACCGACATCAAGTTTTACGACAGCAGGCATGTACCCAAATCGATGCCATGCTATCTGGGATCCCGCCTGTGTGAAATGATATTTTAGAAATATCAGGCCGCCGTCGAGCATAAGTAAAGAGTATTTCCCCTCGTTAAATAAGTCCACGTAATGTTGAAGAGAGTTTTCGTACTCTGGAACATGGTTGGCCGTCTGTCCCGTATCGCCTACCTCAATTAGCAAGCGGCCATCACCAATAGGACTCGTTTTCATCCCATAAGATTGAGACACAAGCCCGATCTCAAATAAACTTCCTATAAAACTATTCAGAGTCGTCGGCTTCATTGACCAAAAACCTCAATGCTCCGGCAACCTCCTCCGGCAGATCGGCTAGCGAAATCCGTCCGTTCCTTATTAGGGGCAGCAAGCGACTCAAACTCTCAAGGTCGGCCTCTATAGTCTTCGCCTCTATCTCAGAGACGTCTCGATAGCGAGTCTTTATGCGCCCCAATTCCTTCTTGGTTGGATAACGAAAGTCCAAGGAATATTCATCTGCGCGTATTTCACTAAACTCCTGTATTAAGCGATCCATCTGCGTGCCGCATCCACTGATTCTAACCCAAGCCTTCGAGCGGGTAATCGCGGTAAAAAGAACGTTTCTCAGTGTGCCGATGTTAAATCCATCAAAACAGTAGTCAGCGCCAACTACATAGATCATCGGCGCTTCATTGCCCTTCGCGCGATGTATGTGCGTTATGGCGACTGACGATTTTGAAAAAACCTCATCTGTGGATTGCGTAACTCCTACGATGTGGGATGGTATCTTCGCCTGCGCTAACGCCCGCATAACAGCGCCGCCCTTAGTACGTATCTTTTGAATCTCGCTGACGATTACAAGGATATCATCGGGCTCAAGTTCATCTTCCTCCAGATTCTTTTTAATAGAGGCAACAAGCGCTTCGTACTCGTGGCCCTCAGTCGGGAAAGAGGAGAACGTAACTGCATCCTGCTCGTTCAGTATCTCTGCGAAAAAGGATGGCGTCGCTGAAGCCGACCGTCTGAGACTGACCGGTCGACCAAGTTGGAGCTGCCCAGTGACGAGCTCATAGCCGATTTCTTCCCATGTCGATGGCTTTTCAAACATCTGTACCAGGCCTTTGCCACGCTTGACGCCGAAGCCAAGTCCGTGCGCGGTAGTCAGTGCCCATTGAGTGTTGCGATAGCATACAGGGAGAACGATATCTTGCTTAGGTCGGTCTTCCAGATTCGCTAATGTCACGCGTGGGCGATTGTTGGAGCGCTTCCCAAACAATTCCTGAGGAGACGGCATTTCTGTCTCGTTGAGGGTTTGGAGTTCATCATAAGCGTAGACGATGCGATGGGGCGGCTTAGTGAACATATAGATGAGTTCAAAGAATTTCTGAGGCAAATCCTGGGCTTCGTCTATCAGTACCGCATCGTAAATCGGTGACACTCTATTCGGGTTGTTTATAACAAACTCATAGAGCTCGTTGACGACACCTTCAAACTCACGACCGTATATATACTTGTCCCTAGCATATTGGTAGTTACGAACAGGTGCGCCAACTCGCTCTGCTATCTCAGCATATATTCCTTTCGTGTAGGAGCTACCCCATGCGTGTAGGATTGTTAGTTTATTCCAATCAGGTTCGTCTTTTACAAACTCAAATGAGAACCGCCTAGTCAATCCAGTCAGCTGTTGATAGAGGGACCGGGTATAGAATGTTAGCGCTATCCGCCATGACGGATTTTTTAGATGCAGGTAGGACGATTTCATGGCGAGGACGATGGTTTTCCCACTGCCTGCCAGACCACGTATCCGCTGAGGGCCATCAGGAAACTCGATGGCCGCACGTTTCTGGGCAGCATCTAAATTAGCGATCTTCCCTTCAATTAGTTTTATCTGATTCCCTTTGGAGTTCGCTTTGGATAGGTCACTCCGTTGCTTTCGAGGCCGCAACGTTGCAGTTCTCTCGATCACAGAGTTCAAGATTTGGAAATCAGTGTCGTTCAACGGTTGAAAGCTATCGATGAGATTTAGAACGTTGTCCGTTGTTGAGACGTAAGAGCCATCAGAGGCACCATTAAAATCTTCAGAAATCGTAACGATGTTTACGGGGACCCTCACTTGGCGCCGAGTGACAAGTCGCCCGTCTTCGGTCAATTTGGAGATTATTGCCGAAAATATCTGGTCCTGTTGATCAAGTACGTTTGAGGGCACTCCGTCTGGATAAGTTGCGTTCAAATTTGAAAGGTCGAATGCGACGATTCCCTTCTGGATAGTGGTTAGGAGAGCATCGATTTGAAATGCGCCGCTGGCGGACGTCAGGATAGGGTAGCCGATAAACAAGGTGCCGTCGTAATCCGCCTTTTTTATCTCTTTGGTAAGCTCCCTTTGAGTCTCGCTCAGGGTTTCATTGCCGTAGACAACATCGATCATCGGAAGCCTTACCTGTCTGCCATCCAAACCTAATTGCTATGATGTGATAGCTGACGGTGGTTTTGCAATGATGGTCCGTGCGCCTTAGATACTACACGGCCTAATTTTGCCAATGCAACCCAGAGTCGGGTAACGCGATTACAAGCAATCCGATAGTTGCGCTCGGCCTGAGAGTCAGCAGCAGGTTCGGACGGCGCGACACACCCTTTGAGAATCCCTTTCCCCGCAGTATCCTTCGATTTTGGGATACATTGGAATGCGCTCCACCTCTGACACCGTCGCCGCAATTGGCCTCGCCATCGGCGGCGCTTTTGGCTTGGCGGGCACTTTCGTTGCCAGCGACGCGCTGCGCGAAACGATCTGGACCATCGACGGCGTCGGCATCGTCGTCGCCACGGCGTTGCTGACGATGAAATACCAGCGGCTGGGAAATGATCTCGTCGCGGCGGGGTTCCTCACCTTCCTCGCGGGCGAGAGCCTGCTTCTGGCCGGCAATGCGGCGGGGCTGCAGGCCAGCGTGCCTTCCTATGCCGGCGGCATCGCGCTGTGGGCGGCGGGGCTGGTGCTGGTCAGCGCGCAAGCCAATTTCGCCCTGTGGATGCGGCTCACGGCTATCGTCGCCGCTTTGCTCTTCGCCGTCTCTGTCCTGATGATCCTGTGGGGCGCGCCGCTTTTGCCCACCTCCGCGCCGCTGCCGGCGATTGGCTATCCGTTCCTGGTGCTCACCTTCATCGGCTGGATCTGGACTTTGCTGAAACCGGAGCGTTGAGTGCGAAGGCGATGGCCGCGCCGCTCGAAATCCGCAACAGCCTGTCGGGAAAAATCCTGCCCGCCATTGGGCCGTTCCTGCTTGGCGGCATTTTCGGTTTCGGCGCGCTGCAGGGCGTGGCCTCCGGCGCCGATGGCGGGCATGTGCTGTGGATCGCGCTGCTCGGCGCCGCCTGCCTGGGGCTCGGCGTATTCATCGCGCGCGGCGCCTTCGACACCTCGGTCAAGGTGGTGCTGAACAGCCAGGGTTTCCGCGATGCCCGCGCAGGCGACGTGCTGGTGCCGTGGAGCAAGGTGCGGAGCGTGCGGCTCGCCGCCGGCGGCAAGGGCGCGGCGATGCTCAATTTCGAGCTCACCGAGGAGCCGCCCGACGCAGTCCGCTATTCCTCCGCCAACGCCTTCGGCCTGATGCCCTTCGGCCGGAACATCGTGCATATGGAGATTTCCTCGCTCGACGTGCGCGGGGAGGAGATGGTGGATGCCGTGAAGACATTCGCGCCGCATGTGGTGGTGAGGAGGTAGCGATCGCCTGCGTTTTAGAAGGAGCGGGGCGCCGAAGCTGCTGATCTCCCCCCTCGTGGGGGAGATGGCCGGCAGGCCAGAGGGGGGCGCTGTCCCGCCGGCATCTCAAAGGGTAAGCTTTCGCGGCCAGGTTCTCTTTGATTGACACAAACGCCGCGTTCCTTCGCGCCCCCCCTCTGCCCTGCCGGGCTTTCGTTGCTCGGAAAGCCAAGCAATTGGCTTCCCATCCGCTACGCGGACCGCTCCTCAACCCCCACAAGGGGCAGGGCTATCGCATATGAGTGATCGCATTGATGAGATAGTCGTCGTTCCAGGCGCATTTTTTGATGCGATGGCTGATGGGGACTTTGGCAGCATCGGCGGCCTGAAGGATGTTTCTAGCGAGGCGATTGAGAAGGGCTGTGTTGGCGGGAGCATTGTCCTTGCGGGCACGGCTGAGATCCTCATCAAGATGGACATCGAGCATCCAATGCAGACCGTTCTCGATCTGCCAATGAGCTCTAGTGAGGTCGAGCGCCTGCTGAGGCGACATGAGCGTGGAGGCCATGAACAG
>NZ_VFTK01000036.1:0-76056 GCF_006439495.1 Mesorhizobium sp. B3-1-8 | reverse complement strand
ACCTTCGACTACACCGCCACCCTTTCCGGTCTGTCGATGATGCCGGGCGGCATCGCCATGCTGATGCTGATGCCGATTTCGGGCCTTGCGGCCGGTGTCGTTCAGCCGCGCTATCTCATCATGATGGGCATGTCGGTGATCGCGGTCGCGCTTTGGCACATGACCTCGCTGACGCCCGACGCCAGCTTCGGTTTCTTCGCCTATGCGCGCATCTACATGATGATCGGCCTGCCGTTCCTGTTCATCCCGATCTCCACCGCCGCCTATGTCGGCCTGCCGCCGCAAAAGACCGACCAGGCATCCTCGCTGATCAATGTCGCCCGCAACATCGGCGGCAGCATCGGCGTGTCGCTGTCCAACACTGTCATCGCCCAGAACGCCCAGTTGCATCAGTCGGTGCTGGTCGGCCACACGGCGCAGTCGAGCGAGGCCTATCAGCAGACTCTCCGCCAGGTGACGGACCATTTCGTCGCCGAGGGCTCGCCTCTGATCGAGGCCAGGCAACAGGCCGTCGGCTGGATCGGACAGGAAATCGGTCGCCAGGCTTCACTGCTCGCCTATGTCGACGTCTTCTTCTATTGCGCAATAGCGACGGCGCTGCTCGTGCCGTTCACCTTGCTGCTCCGGGCGCCGAAGCCCGGGCCTGGCAAACAGCAGGACAGCCCCGCTGTGTGACAGAGCGGCCTGGAGTGTTTCACCGCAACGTGATGCGTGCTCATCAAGCGCCACTCCCGGTAACGACAAAGTGTCCACCCCGCGCTGCGGCTCGGCACGGTGGAGCCTCAGTCCGATGCTAGCCCCCCGCTTGGGGGAAACTCGAAACAATGGAGATCGCAATGAAAGCCGCAGCACGTGTTCTTGCCTCTATCGCTCTCGCGGGATTTGTCACCACCGGAGCCATGGCGGCGATGTCGACAACGACAACCACGCCCGCCGCCACCACGACAACGACCACGGCGCCAACCACGAAGAAGCCGAAAACCGCCATGACGCCCGAAAAGACCGCGATCTCGAAGCAATGCTCGACGCTCGCGGATCAAAAAGGCCTCCACGGCAAGGATCGCGAGAAGTTCCGCTCGGACTGCAAGAAGAACGGCGGCAAGGTACCGAGCTGATCCGCCGGATCACCTTCCCGGCACGTCCCTGATTTCCATCGCACAGCGAAACAGCCGGCCGATCGGCTGAGGCGATGATACAGTACTGAGGCCCCGGCATGTCCGGGGCCTTCACGTCTTCCAGAGCAGCTTAGACCGCAGCGCCCGAAACCTGACGTGCAAAAGGATGCTTGCGCGTCAATTTCCGTCGGGCGATGGTGCGGCAACTTTGGAGGGGACCATGCGCAACATCACGATATCGGCACTGCTGGCGATAGCCACCGTCCATGCGACCGCGGCCAACGCGTTGGACAGCAGCAATACGCCGGTCGTGGTAACGACGTTGGCTTCGAAGACCACGACCGCGTCGGGCCAGCCGATCACGCTGCCGCAGAAGAACGTCGAGGTTCAGGTCTCGTCCTACCAGATCGCTCCGGGGGCGACCTTGCCTGTGCACAAGCACCCCTTCCCGCGCTACGCCTATGTCGAGCAAGGCACGCTCAAGGTGACCAATGTCGAGACCGGTGCTGCCAACACCTACAAGACCGGCGACTTCATCGTCGAGATGATCGGCCAGTGGCATCAGGCCACCAATATCGGTGCCGATCCGGTGAAGCTTCTGGTGATCGACCAGGTCGAGCAAGGCGCCAAGAACACGATCCTGAAACAGTAGCCGGCGAAGCGCCGGCTTCGAAGCGGGCACCCGCCTCTCGCCTCACCCCCAGGCGCCTACCGGTTGCCGCGTGGTGGCGTTCAGCCGGTTGAACGCATTGATCAGCGCGATCTGGATCACCAGGGCGGCGAGCGCCTTGTCGTCATAATGGCGCGCGGCCTCGTCCCATACCTCGTCCGGCACCGCGTCGGAACGATCGGCCAGGCGCGTCGCGGCTTCCGTCAGCGCAAGCGCCGCGCGTTCGGCTTCGTTGAAGTACGGCGTCTCCCGCCATGCCGACACGGCGAAAATCCGCTCGTCCTTCTCGCCGGCCTTCTTCAGCTCACGCGCATGCATGTCGACGCAAACGGCGCAGGCGTTGATCTGGCTGGCGCGCAGATGAATGAGCTTGCGTGTCACATAAGGCACGTCGCCGGCGTCGGTCGACTTGTCGAGCGCCAGAAGCGCCTGCAGTGCGCCGGGAATGAGCATCACCGGGTTCTTCAATCTTGCTTCCATCGCCGGTCTCCTTGGCCAACAGGGCTCGCATCAATCAATAACTTCTCAGTTATGAGTTATCCATAACCTTGCAGTTATGCATTGTCAAGCACCTACATGGCTGGACCGATCGTTGCGGCTTTCGCGGCGACCCGCCCGATGCTAGGGCTGCGCATCTCGTCGAAAGCATGGATGGAAACCGGTGGCGGACACGCAAAAACCCCTGATCGAAATCTGCGTCGAAGGCATCGACGGGCTGCTTGCCGCCCAGGCCGCCGGCGCCGACCGGGTCGAGCTCTGCGCTAGCCTCATCGAAGGCGGCATCACGCCGAGCATGGGCACGGTGCGCGCCGCGCTCGAAAGCGCGACCATCCCCTTTCATGTCATCGTGCGTCCGCGCGGCGGCGATTTCCTCTACAGCGAGGCCGAATACCGCTCGATGCTCGCCGATGTCGAAGCGCTTCGCGAGCTCGGCGTGGCCGGCGTCGTCGTCGGCTGCCTCACCGCCGACGGCGCCATCGACGAAGCGCGCATGAGCGCGCTGGTTGAGGCTGCCGGCCCGCTCAACGTCACCTGCCATCGCGCCTTCGACATGACGCGCGATCCGGTCGAGGCGCTCGAAGCCTTGATCCGCTGCAAGGTCGGTCGCGTGCTGACCAGCGGCCAGCGCGATACGGCGGTCGAAGGTGTCGAGCTTCTGGCGGAGCTCGTTCGCCAGGCGGGCGCGCGCATCATCATCCTCGGTTGCGGCGCCCTCGCGCCCGACACGATCGGCGAGGTGCGCAGGCGGACCGGACTGACCGAGATGCATTTCGCAGCACTGGCGGACGTGCCGAGCGCCATGCGCTACCGCAACCCGAATGTCGGCATGGGCGGCGCCGACCTCGATCGCGAATACCGCAACACGGTGACCGACCAAGCCAAGGTGGCGGCGACGATCGCGGCCGCGAGAGCCTGATGGCGAAGACGATGAGCAAGGAATTGTTGCCGATCGAACAGGTCTCGCCCGCCGATGAGGCCGCCATCCTCGCCCTCAACAACGAGCATGCGGCGGAGTTGTCCTGGCTCGAGCCGGAACGGCTCTCATTCCTGCTCAGCGAAGCATTCTACACCCGCCGCATCGGCGCGCTGGAAGCCTTCATCATGTGCTTCGACCAGGATGCAAACTACGACAGTCCGAACTTCCTCTGGTTTCGCGAGCGCTATCCGCGCTTCGTCTATGTCGATCGCGTCGTCGTGGCCGCGGACGCCCGCGGCCGCGGCCATGCCCGCCGGCTTTATGAGGACCTGTTCGAGCAGGCCCGCCTCGCCGGCCACACCATCGTCACCTGCGAGGTCAATGCCGATCCCCCCAACCCGGCCTCCGACGCCTTCCACGCAGCGCTCGGCTTCGCCGAGGTCGGCGACGCGGTGATCCACGGCGGCAAGAAATCGGTGCGCTATTGGGCGAAGCCCATCGCCGCCTGAACGGCGCTTCCGAACGCTGCTGGCCAGGAAAACAAGCCGCAACTAATATAGCCGCCCCGCTGGCTGGGGGCGACATCATGGCGAGCAATGTCTTCCGCTTCGACGAAAGCTGGGACATCCCCGAAGGCACGCCACAGGAACCTGATCTCACCAGTTGCGGTTGAGCCAGCCGCGTGCGGGTTTTTCGACGATGTAGTAGCTGGCCAGCGCGCAGGCGAATACAGCCGCCAGCATCGGGATCGCTGCGCTCCCCTTCTCATCGACGAATTTGTAGAAAGGCTGCTGCCAGAGATAGAGCGAATAGGACCACAGGCCGAGCATCACCATCGGCCGCGACGACAGCGGCCCCGTCAGGTAGCCGCCGGCGAAGTCGAGCGTGTTGACGGCGAGCGCCAGCAGCGGCACGCTGACAAGATAGTGGATCGTGGTCGGCACCGGATCGAGGAACAGCAACAGGCCGCCAACCGCCGCCGCCAGCGCCACATGCTGGCTTTGCAGGAAAGCCGGCAGGCGCCCGTCGGCCTTGAGCAGGCAGATCGCGGCGGACAGCAGGATCGAGGCGATATGCACGTCGGTCCGCCAGTAGGTGGCCTCGTAGCCCATGCCGAGAACCCCGTACGAAATGGCGCCGTTGGCCATTGCCAGCAGCGCCAGCACGACCAGCAGCCGCACGACGTTCGTTCTTCCGGTAACCACCACGCTGATCAGCGCGAGCAGGATATAGGAATGCTCCTCGACGCAGAGCGACCAGATGTGGTCGAGCGCGCCGGCGCGGGTGATCAGGATGCCGGCGTAATTGTAGGTGAAGGTCAGCGCCGTCAGCGCCGCCTTCCACTTGAAGGCGATGAAGGTTCCGGTCAGGCCGATCATGGCGGCAATCACGAACACCAGCAGCGCGGGATAGATGCGCGAGAAGCGGCGCTTGAAGAATTTCTTCAGCGGAAAGCGCTCGATGAACAGGATTTCGCCCATCAGCCGGCCGCTCAGCACGAAGAAGAACTCGACGCCGAGCACACCGAGATTGAGTCCCGGGACCGGAAAGAAATGGCCGATCAGCACCATCGCGATCGACAGGCCTCGCCAGCCGTCGAGATAGGCCAGTCTTGTCCTGGCTTCCCTGTCGATTGCGGCCCGCGGCAGGACAACGGACGCTGCGGAGATGTCGGTCATACCGTGCCTTCGCAACTCGAGGTCCGGATGCGAAGCGTTGCCCGCGTCTCGGACCGTCTGGTATTCCCGCCGTAGTCATTTTGCAGTGCGGGATATTATTGTGCAAGTGCGAAACCGCGAATACTCAGGTATTCCCGCCAAGTCGTTGCGAATACAAAAGAAAAAGGGGCCGCGAGGGCCCCTTTCCTTCACCCAGGCTGAGAGCGTTCAGGCGTTGGCGGCGGCCACGGCGCGCTTCGCCATCACCGCGATCAGATTGGCGCGGTAGTCGGCGGAGGCATGGATATCGCTCATCAGCCCCTTTGCCGACACTTTGAGGCCGCCGAGCGCCGCGACGTCGAAATTCTTCGCCAGCGCCGCCTCGATTTCCTTGGAGCGGAAAACGCCGTCCTCGCCGGCGCCGGTCACCGCCGCCCTCACGCCGTCCTTGCCCTTGGCCACGAACACGCCGACGATGGCGTAGCGCGAAGCCGGGTTGCGGAACTTCTGGTAGGCCGCCTTGGCCGGAGCGGTAAAGCTTACCGCGGTGACGATCTCGCCTTCCTTCAGCGCCGTCTCGAACAGACCCTTGAAGAATTTGTCCGCCGCGATCTCGCGCTTGTTGGTGACGATCGTCGCGTCCAGAGCCAGCAGCGCGGCCGGATAGTCGGCGGCCGGATCGTTGTTGGCGATCGAGCCGCCGATCGTGCCTTTATAGCGCACCGCCGGATCGCCGATTAGGGATGCCATATGCGCAAGCGCCGGGCAGGCCTTCTTCAGCTTGTCGTCGGTGGAGACGTCGTAATGCGTCGTCGCGGCGCCGATGGTGACCGTCTTGCCGGACACCTTGACGCCTTGCAGGTCCTTCAGCCGCGAGACGTCGACGAGGTCCGAGGGCGCCGCGAGCCGCGTCTTCATGGCGGGGATCAGTGTCATGCCGCCGGAGAGCAGCTTGGCGTCGCCATTCTTGAGTTGCCTGGCGGCGTCGGCGACGGAGGAAGCGCGATGGTAGTTGACGGAATACATGCTCGTTCCTCCTCAGTGCTTCGTCGCGCGGATGGTTGCCCACACCGTCGCGGGCGACGCCGGCATGGCGATGTCGACGACGCCGAGCGCATCGGTGATGGCGTTGATGACCGCCGGCGGCGAACCGATGGCGCCGGCCTCGCCGCAGCCCTTGATGCCGAGCGGATTGCCAGGGCATGGCGTATTCGAGGTCGAGACCTTGAAGGACGGCAGGTCGCCCGCGCGCGGCATGGTGTAATCCATGTAGCTTGCCGTCAGAAGCTGGCCGCTTGAGTCGTAATGCGCGCCTTCCAGCAACGCCTGGCCCACGCCTTGGGCGATGCCGCCATGCACCTGCCCCTCGACGATCATCGGATTGATGATGTTGCCGAAATCGTCCGCCGCGACGAACTGGACGATCTCTGTCGTGCCGGTTTCGGGGTCGATCTCGACCTCGCAGATGTAGCAGCCGGCCGGGAAGGTGAAGTTGGACGGATCGTAGAAGGCCGTCTCCTTCAGCCCGGGCTCCATGCCCGCCGGCAGGTTGTGGGCGGTGTAGGAGGCAAGCGCCACCTGGAACCAAGGCAGGCTCTTGTCGGTGCCCGCGACCTTGACCTCGCCATTCTCGATGACGATGTCGCCCTCGTCCGCTTCGAGCAGGTGCGCGGCGATCTTCTTGGCCTTGGCCTCGATCTTGTCGAGGGCCTTGACGATAGCTGACATGCCAACGGCGCCGGAACGCGAGCCGTAGGTGCCCATGCCCATTTGCACCTTGTCGGTGTCGCCATGCACGATCGAGACCGAGTCGATCGGCACGCCGAAGCGCTGGGTGACCAGTTGCGCGAAGGTCGTCTCATGGCCCTGGCCATGGCTGTGCGAGCCGGTCAGCACCTCGATCGTGCCGACGGCATTGACGCGCACCTCCGCCGATTCCCAGAGGCCGACACCGGCGCCGAGCGAGCCGACCGCCGACGACGGCGCCAGGCCGCAGGCCTCAATGTAGCAGCTCATGCCGATGCCGCGCAGCTTGCCCTGCTTAGTGGCGTCGGCGCGGCGCTTGGTGAAGCCGGCATAGTCGGCGGCTTTCATCGCCGCATCGAGCGAAGCGTTATAATCGCCAGCGTCATAGGCCATGATCACCGGAGTCTGGTGCGGGAAGGACGTGATGAAGTTGCGGCGTCTGAGTTCCGCCGGCGGCACGCCTAGCTCGCGCGCCGCGGTTTCCATCATCCGCTCGAGCACGTAGGTGGCCTCCGGCCGCCCTGCCCCGCGATAGGCATCGACGGGCGCGGTGTTGGTATAGACGGTGCGCACATTGGCGTGGATCGCCGGGATGTTGTACTGGCCCGACAGCAGCGTGGCATAGAGATAGGTCGGCACGCAGGACGAGAACAGCGACATGTAGGCGCCGAGATTGGCTATCGTGTCGACCTTCAGACCGGTGATGCGGTTGTCCTTGTCGAAGGCCATCTCCACCGTCGAGACATGGTCGCGGCCATGCGCGTCCGACAGGAAGCTTTCGGTGCGGTCGGCGACCCATTTGACGGGAACGCCGGTCTTCTTCGATGCCCACAGGCAGACGATCTCTTCCGGATAGATGTAGATCTTGGAGCCGAAGCCGCCGCCGACATCGGGCGCTATCACGCGCAGCTTGTTTTCCGGCGCGACATTGTAGAAGGCGCTCATCACCAGCCGCGCGACATGCGGGTTCTGCGACGTCGTCCAGCAGGTATAGTGGTCCTCCGCCTTGTCGTAGTGCCCGAGAGCCGCGCGCGGCTCCATCGCATTCGGCACCAGCCGGTTGTTGACGATCTTCATGCGCGTGACATGGGCCGCCGACCTGATCGCCGCGTCGGTCGCCTTGCCGTCGCCGAGCTCCCAGTCGAAGATCAGGTTGTTCTCTGCCTCGGCATGGACCTGCGGCGCTCCGGGTTGGATGGCCTTGGTGGCGTCGACGACGGCCTTCAATTCCTTGTAGGTGATCTCGACCGCTTCCGCCGCGTCGCGCGCCTGGCCCTTGGTGTCGGCGATCACGATGACGACCGCGTCGCCGACATAGCGCACCTTATCGACGGCCAGAGGCGACCATGCGCCCATCTTCATCGGCGTGCCGTCCTTGGAATGGATCATCCAGCCGCAGATCAGGTTGCCGATGCCGTCGGCCTTGAGCTCCTTGCCGGTGAGCACGCCGACGACGCCGGGCATCGTTTGCGCCTTTTTCACATCGATCTTCTTGATCTGCGCATGCGCGTGCGGACTGCGCACGAACACGGCATGTTTCATGCCGGGGACCACCATGTCGTCGACATAGCGGCCGCCGCCGGTGATGAACCTCTTGTCTTCCTTGCGCGCCACGCGGGCGCCGACGCCTTCGATACCCATTTGCGGAAATTCCTCCGGAATTAAGGGAATAGGCAGTAGGGGGTTAGGCAGTAGTGAGGGGCTCGCGGTCGTATCGCCGTTTGCCTTATTCCCTATTGCCTACTGCCTACTCCCTAAGCTGCCTGTCTCGCCCTGCCCTTGGCGCCCTTCGCCATCGCCTCCGATGCGGCGAGGATCGCCTTGACGATGTTGTGGTAGCCCGTGCAGCGGCAGATATTGCCTTCGAGCTCGGCGCGCACCGTCGCCTCGTCGAGGCCCTCGGGATGGCGCGCGATCATGTCGGTCGCCGCCATGATCATGCCCGGCGTGCAGAAGCCGCATTGCAGCCCGTGATGCTCCTTGAACGCGGCCTGCACTGGATGCAGCTCGGCCCCGTCGGCGAGCCCCTCGATGGTGACGATGGTCGAGCCAGAGGCCTGCGCGGCCAGCATGGTACAGGACTTCACCGCTCGGCCGTCGACATGCACGACGCAGGCGCCGCATTGCGATGTATCGCAACCGACATGCGTTCCGGTGAGTCCGAGATGTTCCCTGAGGAAATGCACCAGAAGCGTTCGGTCCTCGGCGTTCCCGCTGACCCGCCTCCCGTTCACAGTCAACGACACGTCCGACATGCAACCTCCCTGGGTATCAACCTTGGTCATTGCCGAATGCCGCGCTTGTGCTTCGGCAGTGCGTTATTCGGGTAGCGTACAACGGGCAAAACAGCGCTGCCAGCGCCGGTTCCATTGTACTTTCGATCATGGCGAAAGCTATGTGCAGCGCAGCAACCGGCCCCATTGCCAAAACCGGGATTGAAGGCAAAGATGCCTTCGACGCGAAGCGTGCCTGACACGCATAAGAAAAGACACGCACAAAACAGCGTTGGAGGAAATTGCGGAGACGGCAGCTGGCCAGTTCGAGCACACGCTATGCATCGGGCCTTTCGGCGCTCACCACGGATGAGCCCGACCCGAATGCCTTTGCGCGCGCCATCGCGGCCGAAGCGGTGGCCGTCGACGCCGGCTTTGCGCTTCTGTTCTTCTCCCAAAGCCTGGTCGACGCGGCGGCGCTCGCGCAAGCGCTGAAGGTCCATGCGCCGTCGCTCCCCTATGCCGGCTGCTCGACCGCCGGCGAAATCACGCCGCAGGGACTGGAGGAAGGGCATGCCCTTGCCCTGCTTTTGCCGTCGGCCTCGTTTTCGACCGTCAGCACCATGGTCGAGAACCTCTCCTCCTCCGGCATGGACGGGATCACCGGCGAGGTCGTGGAACTGCGGCGCCTGCTGCGCTGCCGCGCCGGCCAGGAACGGGCGAAGAGCGTCTTCGCCCTCTGCTTCATCGACGGGCTTTCCTATGCCGAGGAAGCGGTGACCTCGGCCATCCACTGGGGATTGGACGACATCCCGCTGATCGGCGGCTCGGCGGGCGACGACCTGAAATTCGAGACGACCAGCCTGATTTCGAACGGCAAGGTCACGTCCGACAGCGCCATCATCGTGCTGGTCGCGACCGAGATCCCCTTCCACGTCTTCAAGACCGACAATTTCATTCCGACCGACGAGAAGCTGGTGGTGACGTCGTCCGACCCGGACCATCGCATCGTGCGCGAATTCAACGCCACCAACGCGGCGGAGGAATACGCGGCCTCGGTCGGCACCGTGGCGCAGGCGCTGACGCCGCTAAGCTTCGCCTCCCATCCCGTCGTGGTGAAAGTGGCCGGCGAATATTACTGCCGCTCCATCCAGCGCATGCATGTCGACGGCTCGCTGTCGTTCTTCTGCGCCATCGACGATGGCGTCGTTTTGTCCATCGCCCAGCCGAAGAACATGGTGGAAGCGACGCGCGCCGCGTTGCAGGATGCCGAACGCAAGCTCGGCGGCATCGACATGATCCTCGGCTTCGACTGCGTTCTGCGCCGGCTCGATGCGCGCAACCGCCAGGTTTACCGGGACATTTCGGAGCTCTACCGGACCAACAAGGTCATCGGCTTCGGCACCTATGGCGAGCAGTACCGCTCGATGCACCTCAACCAGACCTTTACCGGCATCGCCTTCGGCGAGCCCCAGGCAGCCGAGTAGCGAGATGCCGCTTCGCGACATCAACGACCTCGAAAGGCTGAAGAAGATCAACGCGGCCCTCGTCAGCCGCGTCGAGCGTTCGATGGACCAGCAGGGCAATGCCTTCTCGCTGTTCCAGACCGCCATCTCGCTGGAAAACCGGGTGCGCAACCGCACCGAGGAACTGCACGCGACGCTGCGCCGGCTCGAACAGTCGAACATCGACCTCAGCGAGGCGAAGGAGAACGCCGAACTGGCGAACCTCTCCAAGACCAGGTTCCTCGCCGCCGCCAGCCACGACGTCCTGCAGCCGCTCAACGCCGCGCACCTGTCGGTCTCGGCGCTGGCCGAGGTCCAGGCCAGCGAGGAAGGCAGGAAGCTTGTCCGACAGGTCGAGCGCTCGCTGGAGACGATGGAAGACCTCTTGCGCACGCTGCTCGACATCTCGAAGCTCGACGCCGGGGTGGTGCAACCGGAAGTCGTCGACGTCAGCCTGGAGGCGCTGTTTTCCTCGCTGCGCTCGGATTTCCTGCCCGAAGCGGAAAAGAAAAGCCTGTCGCTGAAATTCAGGCCGGTGAACGTGGTGGTGCGCTCCGACCGCACGCTGCTCAGGCGCATCCTGCAGAACATTCTCTCCAATGCGCTGCGCTACACCCGCTCGGGCGGCGTGCTGGTCGGCACCAGGCATCGCGGCGACATCATCCGCATCGACGTCGCTGACACCGGCTGCGGCATTCCCGAGGACCAGCGTGAGGCGGTGTTCGAGGAATTCCACCGCGGCACCTCGACGCTTAACAATGCGGAACTCGCCGGCGGGCTTGGCCTCGGCCTCGCGATCGTGCGCCGCATGGCGGCGGCACTCGGCCACCCCATCACCTTTTCCTCGAAGGTCGGGCGCGGCACCATCTTCCATATCGACGTGCCGGTCGGCATGGCCACGGCCGAGCCGGCGATGGCCGCCGCCGACATGGAGCGGCCGCGCGGTTACGGCCTGTTCGGCACCAGGGTGCTGCTGGTCGAGAACGACATGGACGTGCTCTCGGCCATGACCTCGCTGCTCGAGCGCTGGCAATGCCTGGTGCGCGCCGCCACCTCGACCGACGATGCGCTCGACCTGCTCGGCGACACCGCCTGGGTGCCCGACATCATCATCGCCGACCAGCATCTCGACGGCGGCGACCTCGGCACCTCAACGATAGCCGAAGTGCGCGACTATCTAGGCCGCCCGGTGCCCGCGCTGATCGTCACCGCCGACGGCTCCGAGCTCGTTGCCAAAGCGGCGCGAGCAGCCGGCATCGAACTGATGCGCAAGCCGCTAAAGCCTGCGCAATTGCGTGCGCTGCTGGCGCATCTTCTGGCTTAGAAATGCCGCCTCAAAACCCGGCCTGGTCCCGAAACAGCTCCGCATTGTCGAGCTTCGACACCTCGATCACCGCTTGCGTGCGGCTGTAGACGTTGAGCTTGCGCAATATCTCCGAGACATGCGCCTTGACGGTGGTCTCGCCCACCTGCAGCTCGTAGGCGATCTGCTTGTTGAGCATGCCCTGGCGCAACATCTGCAGCACCCTCAGCTGCTGCGGCGTCAGCCTGGCCAGGCGCTGTACCATGTCGGCGCGGTCGGTGCTGTCGGGATCGAGCGGCTGGCCCTCGTAATTTTCCGGCACATAGACCGCTCCATCCATCACCGAGCGGATGGCGGCGGCAAGATCGCTCTTTCGGGCCGATTTCGGGATGAAGCCGGCGGCGCCATAGGACAGCGCCTCGGAGATGATCTTCGGCTCCTCGTAGCCCGACACGATCACCACAGGCAGCCGCGGATAACGGGTCCTCAGCTGCAACAGCCCCTCGAAGCCATGCACGTCGGGCATGCTCAAATCGAGCAGCGCGAGGTCGAACGGCTTGGCATCGGCAAGAAGCTCGATCGCTTCCGCGATCGAGCGCGCCTCGACCGTATCGACATCCGGATAGGCCATCTGCACGGCGCTGTGCAGCGCCTCGCGAAACAGCGGGTGGTCGTCGATGATCAGGAAGCGGGCGCGATCGCTGACGGAGGTCATTGCACGGGTTCAGGCTTCGGTTCGGTTTCAGCCGGCACAGGATAGTCCCGTGATCATGGCCAGATTATTGGCAAATAGTACACGCCCAATGGTACGGCGCATTGTCACTGAAACGACAGGTCGATGTGCTGGGACGTCTAGTCTTGCCCGCGGGTCGAAATCGGCCGAAGGTGCGGGCGATTCATGCCAGCACAGAGAAAAATCATGCCAGAATTCGTCCTTCCGCCGCCGACGATTGCTTCGGTTGCCGTCGCGGACTCGGCAGAGCGGTTTGCCGTGCGCCGCATCTTCTGCGTCGGCCGCAATTACGCCGCGCATGCGCGCGAGCTCGGCAATGACGAGCGCGATCCACCCTTCTTCTTCACCAAACCGGCCGACGCGGTGGTCGACAGCGGCGCCGAGATCCCGTACCCGCCGCTGACCTCGAACCTGCACCACGAGATCGAGCTGGTCGTCGCCATCGGCGAGGCCGGTTTCCGCATTCCGCGCGCCGAGGCGCTCGCCCATGTCTGGGGCTATGGCGTCGGCGTCGACCTCACCCGCCGCGACCTGCAGGATCAGGCGAAGAAAGCAGCCCGTCCCTGGGACTGGTCGAAAGCTTTCGACCAGTCGGCGCCTTGCGGCCCGCTGGTTCCAGCCGCGAAATCAGGACATCCGGGGAAAGGCCGTATCTGGCTTGCCGTCAACGGCGCGGTGAAACAGGACGGCGACCTTGCCGAGCTGATATGGCCGATCGCCGACATCGTCTCGATTTGCAGCGAGGCGGTCGAGCTTCGGCCCGGCGACCTGATCTTCACCGGCACGCCGGCCGGCGTCGGAGCGGTCCAGGCGGGCGACAGGATCACCGGCGGCGTCGACGGCATCGGCGAGATCACGGTGGCCATCGGGCAGCCGAGGCGATGAGCGACCTCGTCCTTCACAACTACTACCGCTCCTCCACCTCCTACCGGGTGCGGATTGCGCTGGAGATGAAGGGGCTGGACTACACTTATGTGCCGCATCATCTGCGCCACGGCGAACATCTCGAGCCCGCTTATCTCGCGGTGAACCCGCAAGGCCTGGTGCCGGCGCTGGTGTTGGACGGCGGCACGCTTTTGACCCAGTCGCTGGCGATCATCGAATATCTCGACGAAATCCGGCCGGAGCCGCAACTGCTGCCGAAGGATGCGCTGGGCCGGGCGCGGGTGCGGATGCTGGCGCAGATGATCGCCTGCGACATCCACCCCGTGAACAATCTGCGCGTGCTGACCTCGCTGCGCACCTTGTTCGGTGCCGGCGACGAGGACGTCGTCAACTGGTTCCGGCATTGGGTGAATGAAGGTTTCCAGCCGCTTGAGAAGATTCTGGCTTCGTCGCCCGAGACCGGCGCGTTCTGCCATGGCGACACGCCGGGCCTGGCCGACATCTGCCTCGCCGCCCAGGTGACCAACAATGCCCGCTTCGGCATCGACATGGCCTCCTATCCGGTGATCGCGCGCATCAACGCCGTCTGCATGGCGCTGCCGGCGTTTCAGAAGGCTGCGCCGCAGAACCAGATTGATGCCGAGTAGGGAAGCCAAAGACGCCGAGGAGGCCAAGGCACTCGCCGACATCGAAGAGTACGGCTGCCACATTCTCTATGTGCTGGAGGAGGACGAGCATCCGCCATTCGCATACTCGGTCGGGATAGAGCACAATTTTGGCGTCCCTGAATTGGTCGTTATCGGGCTCAAGCCGGACCTTTCGCTAACCATCATCAACGAGTACTGCAGACGCGTGCGCGGCGGCGAGAGGTTCAGCGTCGGTGCGCGGGCGTTGGGTTTCCTGGGAGGAGGCTTCGATTGTCAGTTCGGTGCGGTCCATCCCGATCACTACCTGGAATATTTCGGTTGGGACATATGGTTCTACGACGGGCCGGATTTCCGGATCGTGCAGCTTATCTTTCCGACAACTTCCGGGATTTGGCCGTGGGATGTCGAGGCTGATGAATGGTTTCGCGAACGGCAGCCGCTGCTCGATACTCCGCCGCCATAACTAGCGCCCTACCCTCACCGTCGCGGCCCAGAACGCCAGCGCCGCTGCCGCCAGCAACCGGAGTAACTGATCAGTCCGCCAGTCGCGGCCCTGGCAGAATCGATTTCCGGCCGACCGGCGGTGGAATCGGCTATCGTCAACTCAAAACGCACCAACGGTGGGAGTTTGCCGATGAAAGCCGTCGTGTTCGAGAAATTCGGCGAGGCGCCGACGATCCAGACCGTGCCCGATCCGAAGCCGGCCGCCGACGGCGTCGTCATCAAGGTCGAGGCGACCGGTCTTTGCCGCAGCGACTGGCATGGCTGGATGGGCCATGACGACGGCATCACGCTGCCGCATGTTCCCGGACACGAGTTGGCGGGCGTCGTCGTCGCCGCCGGCAAGCAGGTCAGCCGCTGGAAGGCCGGCGACCGCGTCACGGTGCCCTTCGCGGTCGGTTGCGGCCGTTGCTTCGAATGCACGTCGGGCAACCATCAGGTCTGCGAACACCAGTCTCAGCCGGGCTTCAACGCCTGGGGCTCCTTCGCCGAATATGTCGGCATCGAGCATGCCGACACCAATCTCGTGCGCCTGCCGGAAGAGATGGAATTCGCTACCGCCGCCAGCCTTGGCTGCCGCTTCGTCACTTCGTTCCGGGCCATCGTCGACCAGGGCCGGGTTACGCCCGGCGAATGGGTGGCGGTGCATGGCTGCGGCGGCGTCGGCCTGTCGGCGATCATGATCGCCAGCGCCATGGGCGCCAATGTGATCGCCATCGACCTCACCGAGGAGAAACTGGAATTTGCGAAGAAGATCGGCGCGGTGGCGACGATCAACGCCTCGACGACGCCGAACGTGGTCAAGGCGGTCAAGCAGATCACCAATGGCGGCGCGCATATGTCGATGGACGCGCTGGGACACCCGACCACGTCCTTCAACTCGATTGCCAACCTGCGCCGGCGCGGCCGCCACGTTCAGGTCGGCCTGATGCTGGGCGAGCACGCCCGGCCGCAGGTGCCGATGGACAAGGTGATCGCCTTCGAGCTCGAAATCCTCGGCAGCCACGGCATGCAGGCCTACCGCTATTCCGCGATGATGGAGATGATCCGCACCGGCAAGCTGAAGCCCGAATTGCTGGTGGGCAAGAAGATCAGCCTCGAGGAGGCGCCCGCCGCGCTGATGGCCATGGGCGGTTTCGAAGGCATCGGCATCGGGGTGGTGACGAAGTTCTGAGCAATTCCAGGAAAAGTGTGAAACGGTTTTCCGTCCGGAATTGCGTCAAAACAAATCAGTAGGCGCCTACCGCGCGAACTTCTTCGCCCCGAACACGCAGGCCACGACGCCCAGCGTGACGACCACCATCATCGGGCTGACCTTTTCGTGCAGCAGGCTCGCCGCCAGCGCCAGGCCGAAGAAGGGCTGCAGCAATTGCAGCTGCCCGACTGCGGCGATGCCGCCTTGCGCGAGGCCGCGATACCAGAACACGAAGCCGATCAACATGCTGAACAGCGAGACATAGGCGAGGCCGATCCAGGCGCCGGGACCGATGGCCGCAAAGGATGGCGGCAGCGTCGCGAAGCTCAACGCCAGCATCACCGGCAGCGACAGCGCCAGCGCCCAGCAGATCACCTGCCAGCCGCCTAGCTTGCGCGACAGCTTGGCCCCTTCGGCGTAGCCCAGCCCGCAGACGATGATGGCGCCGAGCATCAGGCCGTCGCCGACCGGGGACGCGGTCACGCCTTGCGCCAGGGCAAAGCCGGCGACCAAAGCGCTGCCCAGGCACGAGAACAGCCAGAAAGCCGGGCGCGGGCGGTCGCCGCCGCGCAGCACGCCGAAGATCGCGGTCGCCAGCGGCAGCAGGCCGACAAAGATGATCGAATGCGCCGAGGTGACATGCTTCAGCGCCAGCGCCGTCAGCAACGGGAAGCCGACCACGACACCCAGCGCAACGACGACGAGCGAGATCAGGTCGCTGCGTTCCGGACGCCTCTCGCGGAACAGCAGCAGCATCGCAATCCCTAGCAGACCAGCGATTGCCGCCCTGGCCGCTGTCAGGAAGGTCGGATCGAAATCCATCACCGCCACCCGCGTCGCCGGCAGTGACCCGCTGAAGATCAGCACCCCGATGAAGCCGCTGAGCCAGCCGTCAAAACTCTTTTCCATCATCTGCTCCGTTTGTGCTTCCGTACGAGGCAGGTCATGGCATTACCAGAGACAATGAGGTACAATTCCACAAAACTGTAATGGTATTTCGGGCAGTACGGATGGCGGATACCCTTCTGGAAATCGACGGCTCGCGCACGCGCGTCGAAAGCGTGATGGCGACGATCCGCCATCGCATCGCGGCACGCACGCTGACGCCCGGCGCGCGCCTGCCATCGATCCGGGCTCTCGCCAAATCCTTGCAGGTGTCGAAATCAACGGTGGTCGAAGCCTATGAACGGCTTGCGGCGGAAGGCGCGATCCGTTCGCGGCCGGGCTCGGGTTTCTACGCCGCCGGCCAGCTCGCGCCGCTGTCGCTTGCCGAGATCGGTCCCAAGCTTGACCGGGCCGTCGATCCGCTCTGGGTGTCCAGGCAATCGCTGGAAGCGGGCGAGGAGATGCTGAAGCCCGGCTGCGGCTGGCTGCCCGCGTCCTGGATGCCGCAGGCCGCCTTGCGCCGGGCACTGAGAACCGCGGCCCGAGCGGACGACGTGGCGCTTGCGGACTACGGCACGCCGCTTGGCCTGCCGCCGCTTCGCCAGTTGCTGGCGCGGCGCATGGCCGAGCACGGCGTCGAAGCCTCGCCCGACCAGATCATGCTGACCGATTGCGGCACCCAGTCGATCGACCTTTTGTGCCGTTTCCTGCTCGAGCCCGGCGACGCGGTGCTGGTCGACGACCCCTGCTATTTCAACTTCCACGCCCTGTTGCGCGCCCACCAGGCCAAGGTGATCGGCGTGCCGTACACGCCTTCGGGTCCGGATATCGAGCTCTTCGCGCAGGCGCTCGCCGAGCACCGGCCGCGCCTCTACATCACCAATTCCGGCATCCACAACCCGACCGGCGCGATCCTGTCGCCGGTCACCGCGCATCGGCTCCTGAAACTCGCCGACCAGGCGGATCTCACCATCGTCGAGGACGATATCTTCGCCGACTTCGAGCACAGCCCTGCCCCAAGGCTCGCGGCCTTCGACGGGCTGCAGCGTGTCGTCCAGATCGGCTCCTTCTCCAAGACGCTGTCGGCCTCGGTGCGCTGCGGCTTCATCGCCGCGCCATCCGACTGGATGGAACGCCTGACCGATCTCAAGATCGCCACGACATTCGGCGGTGCGCGGCTGTCCTCGGAACTGGTGCTGAGCCTGTTGAAGGACGGCAGCTACCGCAAACATGTCGAGCAATTGCGCACGCGCCTGTCGCGCGCCATGGCCGAGACCGCCGGCAGACTGAAAATGATGGGCATCACGCCCTGGATCGAGCAGCCTGCCGGCATGTTCCTGTGGTGCCGCCTGCCCGACGGCATCGACGCCGCCGACGTTGCCCGCCATGCGCTTTCGGACAATGTCGTGCTGGCGCCCGGCAACGCCTTCAGCCTGTCGCACACCGCCGGCCGCTTCATGCGCTTCAACGTGGCCCAGTGCGCCGACGAGCGTATTTTCACCGCCCTGGAAAGAGCGGTCGCCGCGTCCCGCCGCAAAGCGGCATAAGCGCGACCGTCGGTTGCCCGAGCGGCCTTCGGCTGGTAGTGAAACCGTGAGCATGCATGCCAGCCGGCATGCGCATCGTTACCGGGACCGACGCCATGAGATCCAGCAAGTCAGCAGACAAGTAAGCCGCAACAGCGCTTCGTTGTTGCGGCAGTCTGTCCCGTCATTCCCGTGAGCAGTTCCAGGAAAAGTGTAAAGCGGTTGGGCTCGGCCCCTCGCCGTAGCCTTCCGTCCGGAATTGCGTCAGAAAAGACTCAGGCAGATCGCCGCCGAATGTCACCATTTGAGCGGAACTCTTCTCATGTCTTCTCCGAACCAGCCGACATGGACCTTGTCCATGCCAGCAGCCTTGCTGCTTTTGTCTCCCTTCGACGTCCTGGCCTCCCTCGCCATGGATATCTACTTGCCCGTAGTGCCGATCATGCCGGGCGCGCTCGGCACCTCGACGGCCGTGGTGCAACTGACGCTCAGCCTCTACATGATCTGTCTGGGGCTCGGCCAACTTGCTTTCGGACCGATCTCCGACAGGATCGGTCGGCGCCCGGTGCTGATCGGCGGCGCCCTGTCGTTCGCGGCCGCCTCCTTCCTGCTCGCCGTTACGTCGCTTGCACCGGTCTTCCTTGCCCTTCGCATCGGGCAGGCCCTGAGCGCCTCGGCCATGCTGGTCGCTGTCTTCGCCACCGTCCGCGACATCTATGCGCAAAGGCCGGAAGGCGCCGTCATCTATGGCACGCTCGGCTCGCTGCTGTCCTTCGTGCCGGCGCTGGGACCGATCGCCGGGGCTTTGATCGCCAACAGTTTCGGCTGGCGGGCGATCTTCGTCGCGCTCGGCATTCTTGCCGTGGCCGCCACGCTCAACGCCTGGCCAAGATGGCGAGAAACGCGCCCGCTCACCCATGGCCCTGCCCGGGCTGGTTTCGGGCCGATCCTGCGCAGCTTCGGCTTCTGGACCTACACGCTGGCCTTCGCCGCCGCCATGGGCTCGTTCTTCGTGTTCTTTTCGACGGCGCCGAGAGTGCTCATCGGCAAGGCCGGCTTTTCCCAGATCGGCTTCAGCCTGGCCTTCGCCAGCGCGGCGCTGGTGATGATCGTCGCCACCCGCTTCGCCAAAAGCTTCGTCGCGCGCTGGGGCATCGAAGGCAGCGTCAGGCGCGGCATGGCGATGCTGCTCCTGGGTGCTGCCCTGCTGGCTGCAGGACAGTTGTTCGCCGAGCCATCCTTCGCGAGCTTCGTCATGCCGATGTGGATCATCGCCATCGGCATCGTCCTCACAGCGTCGGTCACGGCCAACGGCGCGCTGGCGCCGTTCGGCGAGACCGCCGGCACGGCCGTCGCGCTCTATTTCTGCCTGCAGAGCGTGATCGTTTCCGCGGCAGGCACGCTGTTCATCATCTTCCTGGATGGCGACACGGCATGGCCGCTGGCCGGTTATTGCTCGCTGATGGCGGCGATCACGCTCGCCGCGCTCGGCGTATCTGTCAAACGAGCGGAAGCAGCCTGATCCAAGGCCACACAGGCGGAGAGGCCTCCCAATGCCAAGGCGTCTCCGCCTACCGCCGCTGCGCGTATTTCCCGCCCTTGCTTGCCCGGCCTTCCCGACGAGTAGCCGGCAATTGACACGTATTTGTCTTCCGCATAGAAAAGAGACAGACCTGTCTCATCGTCAATCGCTTGCCATGACCGAACCGACCAGGACCGAGAAGCGCCAGCACATCGTTGAAACCGCCTACGGGCTGTTCAAGCGCGTCGGCTTTCACGCCACCGGGATCGACCGCATCATCGCCGAAGCCGGCGTGGCCAAGATGACCATGTATCGTCACTTCCCCAGCAAGGACGATTTGATGGTCGAGGTCCTGGCCTACCGTGCAGGGCGGTTCAATCGCCAGCTCGACCGCCTCGCCGAACAGGCGGCCACGCCCGAGCAGAAGATCGGCACAATCTTCGACTGGTACGGGCGCTGGTTCCGCAGCGCCGATTTCCACGGTTGCCTGTTCGCGCATGCCCTGGCCGAGTTCGGCGATCCGGCGCACCCGGTGTTCCAGGCCGCCGTCAGACAAAAGAACGGCCTGAAGCGGCGCATGCGCCTGATCCTCGAAGAAACGATGGCCGCCGATGCGGCGGAAAGCGTTTCGGCCGCCCTGCTGATGCTGCTTGAAGGCGCAACGCTGATGGCGCGGATGGGCCGGCCCGACGCCGCCATTCGCGATGCCCGCAGTGCGGCAATGGCCATTCTCGCCACGCGGGAGAGACCGCAATGAGCGCGACAGTCATCAGCCTGGCATTGTTCGCCGCGATCCTGCACGCCGGCTGGAACGCGTTTCTGCGAACCGGCAGCGACAGGCTTTGGACCGTCACGGTCATGAGCTTCTCGGCAACGATCGCCGCCATTCCGTTGGCGATCTTCAATCCCCTTCCGGCGGCGTCGGCCTGGCCGTATGTCATGCTCTCGGCCTGCCTTCAGGTCGGCTACAGTCTCTTTCTGGTGGCAGCCTACCGTTATGGCGAATTGGGACAGGTCTACCCGATCGTTCGCGGCTCGGTGCCGCTTCTGGTGACGCTAGGCGGTTTCGTTCTGGCAGGCGAGCGTCTGAGCTGGCATCAGTCGCTTGGCGTCGTTCTCGCCGCGCTCGGCATCATGAGCCTTTCGCTTGGCAAAGGGCGCGCGGCAACGACATCAATCCTATATGCCCTGGCGACCGGCACGATCATCGCCGCCTATGCGACGGTCGATGCTATCGGTGTCCGATCGGCGGGAAGTTCAGGCGCCTACACGGCTTGGGTGCTGTTGGTCTACGGCGTGCTGCTGCCGGTCACCTTCATCATCTGCCGCGGCAAGCTCACCGTTGACTTTCGTTCGCCCGATGCGCTGAAGGCGCTCGGCGGCGGGATTTTCGCCTTGGTTGCCTATGGCGCCGTGCTCGCAGCCTTCGCGCTCGGGCCGGCCGGTCCGATCACCGCCATGCGCGAGACGAGCGTGGTTTTCGCGGCGCTGATCGGCCGGCTGTTTCTGGGAGAGACCCTGACGCCGAGACGTATTGCGGCTTGCGGCGTTGTCGCTCTAGGCGCGATCTGCCTCGGCTATCAAGGGTAATGCTGTTCCCGCCGCGCTAAGCCCCTGCCCGCTTGCGGCGCTCGTACATCATCACCAGCGTTTCGGCCGTCAGCGCCGGCTTCTGCTCGCCCTCGATCTCGACGGTGTTGGCTGCCTTCATAAGATACTGGCCGGGACCACGGTCCTCCATGGAAAGCAGCGTGGTGCGCAGCCTGATGCGCGCGCCGGCTTTGACCGGCGCCAGGAAGCGCACCTTGTCGAAGCCGTAGTTGAAGGCGGCCTGGGTGTTCTCCGGCACGATGCCCATCTCCAGCGCCAGCGCGCCGATGATCGACAAAGTCAGGTAACCATGCGCGATCGTGGTGCGGAACGGGCTCTGCCGTTTCGCCCTTTCGGGGTCGACATGGATCCACTGATGGTCGCCCGTGCATTCGGCGAACTGGTCGATGCGCTGCTGGTCGACCGTCGTCCAGTCGGACACGCCGAGTTCCTGCCCGGACATCGTGCGCAACTGTTCGAAGGTCGGCGGCGTTCTCGGCCGTGCTTCCGTCATTCCGGGTTTCCCATCACTCTTGCCTGTCTCCCGACCATGAAGCGGCGGCCTCTGTCAATTCGCCGCCCCGCGATTTTCGCCGGTAGAGTTGATGCTTTTACGGCAAGCCGAGAACGCTCGGCCGACAGGGCCGGTTGCATCGCATGTCGGTCGATGGTGGATCCGAAAGCGCCGGATAGGCTATTTCTTTTCGTAACCGGCGCGGATCTCCGCCATCGCATCCCTGATCCGGTCGCGCAGTATCTCGACCGATTCGGTGCTGGATTTCCGCACAAGGCCAGCCACCTCGCTGGCATTCTTCAGCGTCGTCTCGAACGACCTGCGGGCAAATTCAGCCTGCTTGGTCATGAGGTCCTGCGGATTGCCGGGCGTCTGGTAATTCTGCGCCATCCGCGTGATCTCGTGCATGGCATTCTGCACCATCTCATGCTGCCTCGCCAGCACCGAGGATGCCCCTGCCGCACCCGCCCTTGCCGATTTTTCCAAGGCTTCGAGATTCTTGCGATGATGATCCAGGATCGCCTGGACATCGACATTCGGCAGCTTGAGGTCGCGACCGAACCTGCTGAACATGTCGAGGAACGAATAGGATTCCGGTTGTTTTGCCATGCTCTGCCTCCCGTTTTGCCGCGTTCGCGGCGCCCTCAAAAGCAATTCCAGGAAAAGTGTGTAGCGGTTTTCCGCCCGGAATTGCTTAAGACCCAAGGCAGAATAGTGCGCCTTGGGCCAGCGTCAATTGACGAGAAACAGCCGCTCCGCCGTATAGAGCGCCAGCCCGGCAAGCCCGCCGATGATCATGCCGTTGAAGCGGATGTATTGCAGGTCCTTGCCTATGTTCGTCTCGATCAGCCGCGTCAGCTGCGCCAGGTCCCAGCGCTTGACCTGGTCGGCGATGAATTTCGACACGCCGCTCTTCTGGCTGTCCACGAACGAAGCCAGCGCCACGACAAAACCCTGGTTCATGTCGGCCCTGATCTGGGCGTCGTCGGCCAGATGCCTGCCGACCTCGACGAACATGTTGGCGAGGTGCGCGCGGATCGTCGAATTCGGCGCATTGATGTCCTGCTCGATGAACAGGCGCAGGCTTGTCCACGCATCGCCGGCCAGCGCCTTCACCTCCGGACGGCCGAGAAAATCGCGCTTCAGCTTCTCCGCGCGCCTTGCATATTGCTTCGAGGTCCTGAGCCGCTCGATGAAGCCGAGCGCGAAGCGGTCGAATTCGGCGCGCATCGGGTGATCTGGATCGGCCCGCACCTCATCGAGCAGAGAGCCCGCCGAAGCGACGATCTTCTTCAAGAGATAGGCATCGGCGCGAAACAGGTTGAACAGCGACGGCAACTCCTCGCGGATCTTTTCGCGCATCGTCTCGAGCGCCTCCTCGTCGTTGAGGAAACGCCCGATCACCCTGGTGAACTCGTCGAACAGCTTCTGGTGCCGGCGATCGTCGGTCAGCGTCGACAAAAGATCGGCCGCGAGCGGCGCCAGCGGCACCCTTTCGATCTGCTCCAGCATGCGGCTGGTGACGAAATCGCGCAGGCCGGATTGCTCCACCGCCGTCAATGTCTGCGGCACCAGCCGCGCGACAAATCGCGACAGGCCGGCTGCGCGCTCGGCATCGGCCAGCCAGTCGGCGACCAGGGCGGCGAAGTCGACCTCGGCGAGCTTTTCGCGCACCGGCTCCGGCGCCAGGAAATTGGCCTCGATGAAGCGGCCGAGATTGTCGGCGATCCGGTGCTGGTTCTCCGGGATGATGGCCGTATGCGGGATCGGCAGCCCGAGCGGCCGTCTGAACAGCGCCACCACGGCATACCAGTCGGCGAGCCCGCCGATCGTCGCCGCCTCGGCGAAGGCCGCGACGAAGCCGAGCCACGGATGGCTGCCCTCGAAGGACTTAGCGAGCGCAAAGACGAGGATGCACAGCGCGAGCGCTGCGGCGGCGATGAATTTGGTCCGCCGCAACGCCGATAGCTTCGCCTTGGCATCGGCGTCGAAACGAACCGGCGCGAAAGCCGGAGTTGATTGTGACATGGAAGGCCGTTCCCTGTTGCACCCGCATCTATCTAGTGGCTGCGCCGTCAAAACGCTCGCTCGAAGCGCAGAAGCGATATCCGGCGACTATCCGCGCCGGCTTGCACAAAAAGTTGACACGATTATTCAGCTATGTACCGGTCCAGTCTGGAATTGTTCCAAACTATGGGCCATATTCGGCTCAAGCTAATATTTCGCGAGGATACCATGCGGCTCACGCGCCAGACCAACTATGCGATGCGCATCCTGATGTATTGCGCCGCAAACACCGACAGGCTGAGCCGCATCCCCGAGATCGCCGCCGCCTATTCGGTGTCGGAACTGTTCCTGTTCAAGATCCTGCAGCCGCTGGTCGAGGCCCGCTTGGTCGAAACCGTGCGTGGCAGGAATGGCGGCGTGCGGCTCGGCCGTCCGGCCGAACAGATCAACCTGTTCGATGTCGTGCGCGTCACCGAAGAGAGCTTTGCCATGGCCGAGTGTTTCGAGAACGACGCCGCCGAATGCCCGCTGGTCGACAGCTGCGCCCTGAATTCGGCGCTGCGCGAGGCGCTCAACGCCTTCTTCGCCGTGCTTTCACGCTACACGATCGCAGATCTCGTCGCGGCGCGCCCGAATGTGCGCAGCCTGCTCGGCATCGACCTTCTGGAGCAGCGCGCGCCTGCTGCGTGATCAAGACCTGGCGACCTGCTTCTCGAAGGCCACCGCCCACGGCTTCCCGGGTGTGGCGCCACCCTCGACTTCGTCATTCTAGGGCGGAGCAAGGAGCGCAGCGACGCAGCGCAGACCCTAGAATCCATTCCGTGACGTGCGAGCGCCGCGGCGATGCAGAACGAGCGGCGTCGGCGCCAGCGCTCGTTCTGGACCGCTGCTTTCTTCGGTTGATGTCACGGAATGGATCCTCGGGTCTGCGCTGCGTCGCTACGCTCCTTGCTCCGCCCGTGGATGACGAAGTTCGCCGCCAAGCCTACGCCGCCGACTGCGGCAATACGAACGGCACGCTTCCCGCAGGCAATACGCCGACCTTCAGCCTGCAGTCGAACACCTTCTCGATCAGCTCGTCATTCAGCACGTCCGTCGGCGAGCCGGCGGCGGCCAGCTGGCCGTGGGAGAGCACGAAAATGCGGTCGGCGTACATGGCCGTCAAGTTGAGGTCGTGCAGGATCGCCACCACGCCGCCGCCGCGCCGGACGAAATCACGCGCGATGTTCATGATGATGAGCTGGTGCTTGACGTCGAGGCTGGAGACAGGCTCGTCGAGGAAGAGATAGCGCGGCCTGCCCTCGAGCACCGGCGCCCAGACCTGGCAGAGCACACGGGCAAGCTGCACGCGCTGCTGCTCGCCGCCGGAAAGCTCCTGGTAGAAGCGGCCGGCAAAACCGTCGAGGTCGACGCGCGCCAGCGCCCGCTCCGGCAAACGCGCATCCTCGCCGGGCAGCACGCCGGAGCGCCCGCCGATCAGGCCGAGGCGAACGATCTCGCGCACCGTGAAGGGAAAGGACAGCGCCGTCGATTGCGGCAGCACCGCGCGCAGCGTGGCTGCCTCGCCAGGCCTCATGGCCGACAGGTCGCGGCCGTTGAGCGTGACGATGCCGGTATAGGCGAGCTCGCCGGTCAGCGCCCTGAGCAGGGTCGTCTTGCCGGACCCGTTCGGTCCGACGATGGCCGAGACCTCGCCGGGCCGTGCGGCGAAATCGACATGCGAGACGATGCGCTTGCCGCCGATCGCCACCGAGATGTCGCGCGCTTCGATCATGGCAGCTCACAGATCAATGACGCCGCGCTTGCGCAGCAGGATCCACAGGAAGAACGGCGCGCCGGCAACCGCCGTGACGATGCCGATCGGCAATTCGGCCGGCGCGACGATGGTGCGGGCGACCGCGTCGGCTAGCAGAAGCAGCGAGGCGCCGAGCAGGGCGGAAGCCGGCAGCAAATAGCGGTTGTCCGGACCGATCGCCAGCCGCAGGACATGCGGCACGACGATGCCGATGAAGCCGATGCCGCCGCTGACCGCGACCGAAGCGCCGACCGCCGCCGACACCGCGACAATGGCCGTGTATTTCAGCCGCTGCACCGGAATGCCGAGATGACCCGCGGTCGCTTCGCCCAGCGCCAGCGCGTTGAGGCCACGCGACAGGAACGGCATAGCGGCCATCGCCAGCACGATCACCGGCCCCACGGTGCCGATCTTCGGCCATGTCGCGCCGGCAAGCGAGCCGAGCTGCCAGAAAGTCAGGTCGCGCAACTGCCGGTCGTCGGCCATGAAGATGAGGATGCCGGTGAGCGCCATGGCAAGGGCGCTGATGGCGATGCCGGCAAGCAGCATCGTGGCGACCGACGTCCGCCCCTGGCGCGTGGCGATGGCATTGAGCAGCAACGTCACCGCCAGCCCGCCGAAGAAGGCCGCGAGCGGCAGCGCGAGCGTGCCGAATGCAAGCGTGACGGGCGCAAGCCACGTGGTGCCGAGCACGATGATCGCCACAGCGCCGAGGCTGGAGCCGGCGGAAACCCCGATCAGGCCGGGATCGGCAAGCGGATTGCGGAACAGCCCCTGCATCACCGCGCCGCAGACGGCGAGCGCGGCGCCGATCAGCGCGCCGAGCAGCACGCGCGGCATGCGGATGTCGTAGACGATCAACTGGTCGCGCGCGGCCAGCGCCGCGTCGGCGGGCATGGCGCCCGTAAACCAGTCGCAGATGACGCGGACGGCGGAGGCGTCGGAGGCGCCCGACGTCAGCGACAGGAACACGCAGAGCGCGAGCGCCAGGCACAAGAGCAGGATGACAAGCCTTGCCCGGGCCGAGCGGTCGCCATCGGCCGCCATCACCCTGACCGCGCCGGCAATGGACTGTTCGGCCATCGCCGCTCAGTCCGTGACCTGGTTGCCATAGAGCGAGACGGCAAGATCATGGATGGCTTCGGCCGTGCGCGGGCCGAAGCCGAGCAGATAGCCGCCCCACATGCTGATCATCTTGCGGCTCGTGCCCGCCGGTGTCGAAGCGACGGCCGGGTTGGCGAACAGCTCCTCTTCCGAGATCGGCGGTCCGCCGCCCTTCATCGTCAGGATGACATCCGGCCTGGCGCTGACGATCGCCTCGTCGGTCATCCCTTTGTAGCCGGAAAAGCCCTCGACCGCGTTGACCGCGCCGGCAAGCTTGATGATGCCGTCGGCCGCGGTGTCGCTGCCCGCGGCAAGGATCTTGCCGCCTTGCGTCGACAGCACGAACAGCACGCGCTTGCGATCCTTGATCGCAGCCGTCTGCCTTTCCGCCGCCGTCAGCTTCGCGTCCGTCTCCGCGGCGAGCTTCTCCGCCTTCGCCTCGACCCCCAGCGCCTTGCCGACGATGCGGATCTTTTCGAGGATACCCTCACGATTGTAGTGGTCCGGCACCTCGATGAAGGGCACGCTCGACTTCTTCAGCACGTCGACCGCTTCTTTCGGACCGCTGCCGTGCAGCGCCAGGATTCCGGTCGGATTGACCGACAGGACACCCTCGGGCGAGAGCGCGCGCATGTAACCGACATCCGGCAGCTTCGCCGCCGCCTCGGGATAGTTGCTGGTCGAATCGCGGGCCACGAGACGGCCTTCCTCGCCGAGCGCGTAGACGATCTCGGTGATCGAGCCGCCTATGGAGGCGATCCGCGAGGTGTCCGAAAAGACGGCCACCCCCTCGTTAGCGCCAGCCGGCGGCGCGGTGAACGCAAGCAGCACACCGAGCATCGGCGCAAGCGCCGCGCGGAAACTGAGAACAAAGCGCATTGGGTGCTACCTCATGCAGCGGTCGGATTGGGGATGCGGGGCAGGTTCTCGGCCAGGAGGCGCCAGTCTTCCCGCTCGCCTTCGCCTTCATGACGCTTGCCGAAGAACTGGATGATCATGTCGCCATTGGCGTCATAGGCCTCCAGCGACGTGACATGACCGTCCTTGGTGGGCTTGCGCACCGCCCAGACCTCGTGGATGTGGTCGGTCCTCAGGTGCAGATGGAAGGTTTCGTCGAGCACGTTGATCCACCGCCCCATCGGCTTGACCGACTTGATCGGACCGGAATGGATCTGGATGCAGCCGCGGTTGCCCACGAAGCACATGATGGGCATCTCGCCTGCCGCCGCGTGATGGAACATGGCGCTCACCGCGTCGTTGTCGAGCAACCAAGCATAGTCCTGGCCCACCATGCGCACCGCCTCGCGGCGATTGAGCTTCAGCGTCTTCAGCATGCCGAAGAACTGATGCACGTCGGTGAGCCGGCTCCAGCGGTCGCGCAGATCGTCGATCGAGGCGGCAGAACCCTGCCTCTCACCCTCCCCTTCCGCCGCGCTTGGGAGGATCGCGACGGTCGGCTCCTGGTTCGACGATTCGAGGCTCGCCACCAATTTCTGGTAGGCATAGAGATTGGATGCGGGCTTCAGATGCACCTTGTGCACCGCCTCGCCCGCCGCATCGAAGAACTGCAGACCGCGGCGGATTTCGCTGCCGTCGCGTTTCTCTACGGCAAAGCCGTGCGCCCAGACCTTCGGGAAGATGCGCAGGTCGATGTTTTCGCCGAGCACCATGGCGTTGTGGTTGCCGGTGACGACCTTGTCGTAGACGCCGATCTTTTCATGCACGGCGCTTTCGTTGCGGGTCAGCGCCATCACCTCGCCGACCGCCTCGAGGCCGGTCAGCAGATCGTTGACGCGCGGCTCGACGCGGACAGCGCCGACGCCGCACTGCGCCGCGACCAGCTCCGCTTCCGAAATGCCCAATTGCGCCGAAAGATCGCGCTCCCGCATTTTCGGATTTTCTTCTCGCGCCCGCCGGATTCCCTCCGGCGACGGCTTAACGCGCTGGTCCATGACTTCCACCTGCAATGTCTTCCACCTGTGATGTCTGATCTGTGCTCGCCTGCCCCACCGCCGATCCTCACTTGTTGAGGATCAGCTTGCCCTGGCGGGTGATCTTCAGGCGGTAAAGCGCGCCGTGATGCTCGATGCCGATCTCGTGTTCACCCTGGAACAGCGTGTTGCTGGACAGCGTCCTCACCGCCAACGGCACCCTTTCGTAACGCATCTGCGTGTCCTCGGGGCGGCGGACGCGATAGCGGAAATCGTTGGGATTGTGCGTGTTCATCGGGTCGGTCCTTTTCTCTGACGGCCACCTTGGCCGCAGCCTCGTAAAATGCCGATTAAATTCTTGACTCGAATAATCATGTTTATTAGTCAGTGCATTACCGGACTAAATGAGTCAACATTTAAGACGCCGGACGTGATCAAAAATGCGAGCGAGCCACTGGCCAGCCAGCTGTGAGCCTGAATCTGGAGTTGGGGCATGGGGTTGGTGACTTGGGGACGGACGGGCCTGGCGGGCGACAGCGCGGGCCCGGGCTTCCGATCGTTGGCGCGGGCGGTGACGATATTGATGGCCGGTTCGGCGGTGATCGCGCTTGGGGCGCCCGCCGCCAAAGCGCAGCAGGCCGCGCAGCCGGCGGCCGACCAGCAGCAGGCCGATCAGAAAAAGAAGGCTGATGAAAAGGCCGCGGCCGAAGGAACCCTGCTCGACAAGATCCTCGTCATCAGCCGCACGGGCGAAACGGCGATCCAGTCGCTGGCCTCGGCCAGCCATGTCGACCAGGAGCAGCTCGACCGCCGCATGGCGACCACGCCGAACGAAATGCTGCTCGGCGTGCCCGGCGTCGCCGTGCAGGCCGACGCGCGCCGCGTCAGCTCCAGCATCAACATCCGCGGCCTGCAGGATTTCGGCCGCGTCGCGGTCATCGTCGACGGCGCCCGGCAGGACTTCCAGCGCTCGGACCACGGCACGCAGTCGACCTTCTATGTCGATCCCGAGCTCATCAAGTCGGTCGACGTCATCCGCGGTCCGGTCGCCAACACCTACGGTTCCGGCGCCATCGGCGGCGTCGTCTTCTTCGACACCAAAGACGCAGCCGATTTCCTCAAGCCGGAAGAGACCTGGGCCGGATCATTGACCGGGCGCTATGAAAGCAACGGCAAGGGCTGGACCACCAGCGCCACCGGCGCCTACCGGATCAACGAGAACTGGGACGTTCTGGGCAACATCGTCTACCGCGACTATGACGACTACAAGAACGGCGGCGGCGACACCGTTGCCGGCACCGGTTTCGACGTGTTGAGCGGCCTGCTCAAGACCACCATACGCCCGACCGAGAACAGCGAATTGAAGCTCGGCTGGGTCGGCTCGGGCGACGGATGGACGGAAACCAGCGGCGGCGTGCCGGCCAATGACGTCGATCTGAAGTCGAACACCTTCACGGCCCGCTACAACATCAGCGACGACGCCAGGAGCTGGCTCGACCTCCACATCAACGCTTCCTACAACAAGACAGTTCTCGACCTGACCACGCTCACCGCGCAGAACCGCTTCGACCCGACCACCGGCCTGCCCGTGGTGCTGCCGGCCGGCTCGCTGTCCACTTTCGACGTCGGCACGACCGGCATCGACATCTGGAACACGTCGCGCTTCGAGACGGCGAGCGTCGCCCACGAATTGACCTATGGCGGCGACTGGGTCGGCGACGATGTCGAGACCGGCGGCACGGCCGGCGGCGACAGCTTCTACACGCCGTCCGGCAAGCGCAACGTCTCCGGCGCCTATATCCAGGACAAGCTGACCTGGGAGTGGCTCGAGGTCATTGGCGGCCTGCGCTACGACAATTACAGCCTGAAGGACGACACGAATGAGACCTCCGGCGACCGGGTATCGCCGCGCATCACCATCGGCGTCTCGCCCTTTGAAAGCGCCGGCTTGGCCGGCCTGCAATTCTATGGCACCTACGCGGAAGGCTATCGCTCGCCCTCGCTGACCGAGACACTGATCAGCGGCAACCATCCGGCCGGCGTCAGCTTCCCGTTCCTGCCCAACCCGAACCTGAAACCCGAGACCGGCAAAACCGTCGAGTTCGGCGTCAACTACAAGCAGAACGACATCATCGAGGGCGGCGACGCGCTGCGGCTCAAGGCTGCCTATTTCAACAACAATGTCGACGACTACATCGACGGCGTGACGCTCTCGCCCTTCGATCCGACCAGCGGCTGCCCGTTCGGCCCGGGCATTCCGATCTGCTTCCAGTACCAGAACTTCGCCAAGGCCAAGATCGACGGCTTCGAGCTGGAAAGCGTCTACGACGCCGGCTGGGGCTATGCCGGCCTGTCCGCCTCCATAATCAATGGCCACACCATCTCCTATGAAGGCGAGCGCGCCGACCTGGCCACCGTCCCCTCTTCCCAGGTGACGGCCCAGCTCGGCCTGCGCTTCCTCGAGGACAAGCTGACCGTCGGCGGCGAAGTGCAGTACAACGGCAAGCCCAAGGGCAATCCGGTGGCCAAGGACTTCACGCTGGTCAACGCCTTCGCCAGCTACCAGGCGACGGACAATCTCAAGCTCGACTTCCGCGCCGACAATCTGTTCGACGTCAAATACACCAACCCGCTCAACGGAAGCACGACCGCCGTCCTCTACGAACCCGGCGTCACGCTGAAGCTGGCGGCAACCATGCGCTTTGGAGGTTGAGGAAGACATGAAACGCTTGACGGCATCCTTTCGTCTGCTGACCTCGACGTTTGCGATGTCGCTTGCGATGGTGCCGGCGTGGGCCCAGTCCGCGCCGGCTCCGGCCCTGAACCTGGAGCTCAATGCGGCACAGCCTTCGGACAAGGGCTGCCGGCTGACCTTCGTCGTCAACAACGCGCTCGGCGCCGACCTGTCCAAGGCGGCTTTCGAGATTGCGCTGTTCAACGAGGCCGGAATCGTCGACCGCCTCACGGTGCTCGATTTCAAGGACCTGCCGGCCGGCAAGACCAAGGTCACGCGCTTCGACCTCGCCGGCGCCGACTGCGGCAAGCTCAGCCGCGTGCTGATCAACAGCGCGACCGAATGCGCCGGCACCGGCGTCGAGCCGGCGGCCTGCATGCGCGGCCTGAAGACCTCGACCAAGACCGCCATCGCTTTCGGCGTATAGCGGTGGGACTGCATCTGGCCTTCCCGCTTGACGCAATGGCGTCGCCTGCCTGCGGTCCGCCGCCATGGGCGGCAACCGATCTTGATTTGACAATTCCTTGTCGCGTGCGGCAGGTCTCGGCGCGAGACATGCAGGATATCGATCACCCTTCCGATGCAGGCAGTGAACTGGCGATCAAGCCGGCCGAGCCGCTCATGCGGACGCGGCAATCCGCCGGAGACCGCAGATGGACGGTGGCGATCATCGCCTCCGGCCTGCTCCATGGCGCCGCCGCGGCGGCGTTTCTGATCGCACCCGCGGGGACTTTCGACTCTGCGGACGCGATCAGGGCCGAGGGCGCCGACCAGTCCGGCGCCAACGTCATCGGCAGCGCCTTGGATGACCAGGCGTCCGGCGCGGTGGATGTTACCCTGGTGCCGGATCCGCAACCGGCAAAACGCCAGGCTGTCCAGCCCGCTCCGCCGGCCGAGCCGCCGCAGCCGGTAAGTGAACAGGTGACGCCTCAGCCTCCGCCGGAAGCCGTCAAGGAGCCGGCCCCCACGCCGGATATCCTGGCGGCCGCCACGCCGCGCCAGGATGATCGGAGCGTCCCCACGGACAGCAAGCCGACGCCTGCGATCGAGCCGCAAAGCATACAAGCGCCCCCTGCCGAGCCTGGGCAATCACCGGTCCCGAGCACGACATCGAGCGCGCCAGCCGGATCGGCGGGGCCAAGTGAAACCGTTGAACCGCGCGGCACGGCGGATGGCGACACGCGCGATGCGCCGGTCATCGCCAGCAAGGGGAAGAAACAGGCCGCCGGCAATGCGCTCGAATCCCGCTACAGCGGTGAAATCCAGAAGAAGCTTGCCCGCGCCAACCGTCGCGTTTCGAAATCGATCCAGGCCAAGGCTCGCAACAATGCCAGGGTGGTTTTCGTCGTCGCGGCCGACGGCAGCGTCAGCGACCTGCAGCTCGCTGAGAGTTCAGGGTCCGCCGAGCTCGATCAGTTCGCTTTGACGCTGGTGCGCAAGCAGGCACCATTCCCTCCCATTCCACCCGAGACCGGAAAATCAAGTTGGGTGTTCAAGGCGCGGATCGGCCCTTTTTAAACCTTCGCCACCCTAAGAATTCGTCCATTTCGAAAGGAACCAGATGTATATCGCCATGAACCGCTTCAAGGTCCAGAACGGCTCGGAAGAAGCCTTCGAGGACGTCTGGAAGAACCGCGATTCAAGCCTCTCCGAAATGCAGGGTTTCAGGGAGTTCCACCTGCTGCGCGGCCCGGTCAACGACACCGAGGGCTATACCCTGTTTGCCTCGCACACCGTCTGGGCAAGCCAGGAGGATTTCGTCGCCTGGACGAAATCGGAGAACTTCCGCGCCGCCCATCGCAATGCCGGCGGCTCGAAGGTGCATTATCTCGGCCATCCCCAATTCGAGGGCTTTTCGGTCGTCGAAGGCGCCTGAAACGCGCCTCCGCCAAAAGGGCTGGTCTCGAGCTGACTATGCAGCCGCCAGCAGGCTGGCGTTACCGCCTGCGGCCGTCGTGTCGACGCAGACCGCGCGCTCATGCGCGTAAGCCGCCGGGTTGAGCACCTCGCTGACCAGCGGCACGATCGGACCGGAGCGCTCGGCGATCACCTTGCGCACGATCCGCGCCGCCTCCGGCGTGCCGGAGAAGGCGACGACATCGACCCGCAGCGAGCGCGCCTCGACCGGGTCGGGCCGGCCGTCGATGGCCGCCAGCGGCAGGCCCTTGCCGGTCAGCGCCGACAGCGCCGCCGGAGCGCCCGGCGCCACCGCCAGCACGGCATTGCCGGCCGCGAGCGCCTGGATCGTCTGCGAAAGCAGCGTCTCGGCATCCGGGCCGAGGCACAGCACCCTCCCGCGCGGCGACAGCGACAGCGTGTTGGCTTCGCCGGTCGGTCCCGGCAGGTCGACCTGGCCGAAATCGAGGCTTGCTGCGGCGGCGATTGCCGCCGCGCCCTTGCCACGCAGATGCTTCCTCAGGATCGCCACGCGATCCGGCCGCGTCGACCAGCCGCCGAGCGTCGGATCCGGCAGATTGTCGGCAAGCTCCGTCGCGGTCACCTTGTGACCCTCGCCAAGCTCGGTGCCAGCCTCCGGCCCCTTGCGGAAACGGCGCAGGTAATGCGGCCCGCCGGCCTTCGGGCCGGTGCCCGAAAGCCCCTCGCCGCCGAAAGGCTGCGAGCCGACGACGGCGCCGATCTGGTTGCGGTTGACATAGATGTTGCCGGCATGGATGCCGTCGACGAAATGCTGGACGCGGCCCTCGATGCGGGTGTGCAGGCCGAAGGTCAGGCCGTAGCCCTTGCGGTTGATGGCGGCGATCACCGCGTCGATCTCGTCGGCATCGAAGGTCGCGACATGCAGCACCGGGCCGAACACCTCGCGCTCCATTTCCTCTATGCCTTTGACGCGGAAGACATGCGGCGCGACGAAACGGCCGGTTGCCGGCGCTTCCAATTTCGCGATCAGCCGACCCTCCAGACCTTTCTTCTTGCAATAGTCGCTGATCGAAGCTTGCGCCTCATCGTCGATGACCGGGCCGACATCGGTCGAGATTGCCCAGGGATTGCCGATAGTGAGCGCTTCCATCGCGCCTTTCAGCATCTGCAGCATCTTCTTCTCGACGTCCTTCTGGACGTAGAGCACGCGCAGCGCCGAGCAGCGTTGGCCGGCGCTCTGGAAGGCCGAGGCGAGAATGTCGCGCACCGCTTGCTCCGGCAGCGCGGTGGAATCGACGATCATCGCATTCAAGCCGCCGGTCTCGGCGATCAGCATGGCATCGGGCGCCGCGGTTTCGGCCAGCTGCTTTTCGATCAGCTTGGCAACCTCGGTCGAGCCGGTGAAGCAGACACCGGCGATGCGCGGATCGGCGGTGAGCGGCGCGCCGACCGACGGGCCATCGCCCGGCAGAAGCTGGATGACGTCCTCCGGCACACCGGCCTCGCGCAGCATCTCGACGGCGCGGAAGGCGATCAGCGGCGTCTGCTCGGCCGGCTTGGCGACGACCGAATTGCCGGTGACCAAAGCCGCGGCGATCTGGCCGGTGAAGATCGCCAGCGGGAAGTTCCACGGCGAGATACAGACGATCGCGCCGCGCGCTTGCGTGCCCGCTTCGGCATTCGCCGCCTCGGTCGCGTAGTAGCGCAGGAAGTCGACCGCCTCGCGCACCTCGGCGACCCCGTCGGCCAGCGACTTGCCGGCCTCGCGAGTGGCGAGAGCGAAGAATTCGGCGGCATTGGCTTCGTAGAGGTCGGCGGCGCGGTTGAGGATCGCGGCGCGCTCGGCAACCGGGCGCTTCGCCCAGGCGGGTTGCGCGTCGACGGCGATGCGCACGGCGGACGCCACCTGTTTGGCCGCCGCCTCATGCACGGTGCCGACGACCTCGTCGGGCTTTGCGGGACTGACGATCTGGCGCGGCTTACCGTAGCCGGCGGCGCGCGTGACCGGCTTGGCGTGCCAGCGGTCCGTCCCGGCGAATTCCGCCCTCGCCTTCTCGATGGCCGCAAGCGTCACCGGATCGGTGATGTCGAAGCCCCTGGAATTGCGGCGTTCGGCGCCGAAAATCGCGGCGGGGCGCGCAATCGCCGGATTGGCGGCCGGCCCCTGCGTCTCGATGGCCTCGAGCGGATCGCGCGCGATCTCCTCGGGCTCTACCTCCTCGTCGGTCAACTGATGGACGAAGGAAGAGTTGGCGCCGTTTTCCAGCAGACGCCGCACCAGATAGGCGAGCAGGTCCGAATGCGCGCCGACCGGCGCATAGATGCGGCAGCGCGTGCCTTCGGCCTGCCGCACCGTCTCGTGCAGCGCCTCGCCCATGCCGTGCAGGCGCTGGAACTCGAAGCTGTCGCGGTCCTTCGCCATCGACAGGATGGCGGCAACCGTGTGCGCGTTGTGGGTGGCGAACTGCGGGTAGATGCGGTCGGTCATCGACAGCAGCTTTTTCGCGCAGGCCAGATAAGAAACGTCGGTGTTGGCCTTGCGGGTGAAGACCGGATAACCGGACAGGCCGAGCGTCTGCGCCCGCTTGATCTCGGTGTCCCAATAGGCACCCTTCACCAGCCGCACCATGATCCGGCGGTCGTATTTTTTCGCGAGCGCATAGAGCCAGTCGATGGCGAAGGCCGCGCGCGGCCCATAGGCCTGGACGACGACGCCGAAACCGTCCCATCCGGCGAGCTCCGGCTCGGCCAGCACGCGTTCGATGACGTCGAGCGACAGGTCGAGCCGGTCTGCTTCCTCGGCGTCGATGTTGAGGCCCATGCGCGAATGCCGCGCCGCTAGCGCCAGCGACAGAAGCCGCTCGGCCATCACCGGCAGCATCTTTTCCTTCTGCGCCTCTTCGTAGCGCGGGTGCAGGGCCGAGAGCTTCACCGATATGCCGTGGTTGTAGCGGATGTCGGGCCCGTTGGAGCCGGAATCGAGCGAGGAGATCGCGTCGGCATAGGCGCGGTGGTAGCGCAGCGCATCGGCTTCCGTGCGGGCCGCCTCGCCCAGCATGTCGAAGGAATAGAGATAGCCCTTCTGCGTCATCGGCCGGCCGCGCTTGATCGCCTCGGCGATGGTGCGTCCGAGCACGAACTGCTCGCCCATCTCGCGCATGGCGGCGGCCACCGCCTTGCGGATCACCGGCTCGCCCAGCCTGCGCACCATGGCGCGCAGCGTGCCTTCGATGCCGCCCTCGCCTTCGTCGAGCACGCGGCCGGTCAGCATCAGCGCCCAGGTCGAGGCGTTGACGAAGATCGAGCTCGAGCCGCCCGAATGCGCCGACCAGTCATGCGGCGCGATCTTGTCGGCGATGAGGTCGTCCATCGTCTCGGTGTCGGGCACGCGCAGCAACGCTTCGGCCAGGCACATCAGCGCCACGCCTTCCTTGGTCGATAGGCCGTAGGCCGAGAGGAAGACCTCCATCAGCCTGGGGTCGGTCGAGCCGCGCACCGCCCGCACCAGATCGGCCGCGCGGGCCGAGATCGCCTTGCGCTCCGGCGCCGAAAGCCCCGCCGTCGCCGACAGGCGCTTCACCGCCTCGTCTTCGTCGGGCAAATAATTGGCGCGGATCTGCTGGCGGATGGCGTCGAGCGGCATGTCGGGTCCATGAAAGCGAGCGTGAGCGAGCGGTCTGGCGGTCGCCGGACCGAATGGCGCAAGCTAGCACAGCTGCGAATTTCAGTCGGTCCAAAGAAATCGACAAAGCAGTCCGTTCGATCTATCATATAGGTATCCTTTCAATCGTATTGACTGCAATATCGATGATTGAAGACCAATTGGACCGCATCGATCGCAACATCCTGGCCGCGCTTGGGCGCGACGGCCGGCTTTCCATGTCGGAACTCGCAAGCAAGGTCGGCCTGTCGAAGACACCGGTTCAGGCGCGCGTGAAGCGGCTGGAGAAGGACGGCTATATCAGAGGCTACCGCGCCGTCATCGACCGTGAACGCATGGGCGAAGGCCATGTCGCCTTCGTCCAGGTGAAGCTGTCGGACACGCGCTCGGCGGCATTGGACGCGTTCAACCGCGCGGTGCAGGGCGTGCCGGAGATCGAGCAGTGCCACATGATGGCGTCGAGCTTCGATTATCTCTTGAAGGTCCGCACCACCGACATCGCCGCCTATCGGCGGGTGCTCGGCGAGCGCATCTCGGCCCTGCCCCATGTCGCCCAGACGTCGACCTTCGTGGCGATGGAGACGGTGAAGGATCGCTAATCCGACAGCGTTTTCAGGAAAGCTATCAGCGCCGCCCGCTCGCGCTCGGAAAGGTCGAGCGGGTGCACTTCGGAAACGCCTTCGACGGCAAGCGGCGCTTTCGAATAATGCGCAACCACCTCGTCGAGTGTCGAGAACTGGCCGGCATGCATGTAGGGCGGCCGGCTTGCGGCGCCCCTGAGCGACGGCGTCTTGTAGGCGCGCATGATCTGCGGACCGTCCTTGACCATGAAGCGCAGCTCGCGGCAGGCGCTTTCGTCGCCGTCGCGGAATTTGCCGAAGCAGTTGAACGGGTCGGCCTCGACCTGCGCCACCGCATCGACGCGCCCGCGGTCCGGCGGCAGCCCTTCGACCGGCGGCACGCCGGTGTTGTGGAAGGAATTGTCGGTGAAGCGCGGACCATTGTGGCAGGTCACGCAGTTGGCCTTGCCGATGAACAGCTTCAGCCCGAGAATCTCCTCCGGCGAGAACGCGGCGTCGCCTTGCGGCGCTGCCCCGGTGGCCAGATCGATGGCGAAGCGGTCGAAGCGCGTTTGCCGAGGCTCGATCGAGCGTTCGAAGGCGGCGATCGCCTTGCCGATATTGGCATAGACGCGGTTGACGTCGTCTTGCTGGCCGGCGGGCATGGCGTTCCACGCCGCCTTCTCGGCATCCGTGCCGAGCGGGCTGGCGTTGGCCGGCACGGTCGAAAGGTCCGGCAGCGGCCCGAAGATGCGTTCATAGCGCTCGCCGAACCGCTTCTTGATGTAATGCGCGAAGGCGGCGCGGTTTCCCGCCTGCTCCAGCGGATTTTCCAGCGGCGTCAGCGCCTGCGCCCACAGGCTGTCGCGCCTGCCGTCCCAGAAGAACCAGGGATCGCGCGCCACGCCTGCCAGCGGCATGGTGCGGCGGTTGGTGCGGCTGACGCCGACCGCCTGCGGCAGGTCGTCCTGGAACTGGCGGTCGATCTTGTGGCAGGTCGAGCAGGACACCGTCCCGTCGCGGCTCATGCCGACATCGAAGAACAGCGTCGAGCCAAGCGCGGCGGCCGCCGGCACATCCGCATACTGGTTCGTGGTGTCGGGTTTGAGCGAGGGCAAGGTGTTCAACGCCAGTGAGGCGATGGTCTTCTTCTCCGCATCGCTGAACTGCGGCTTGCCGCAACCGCCGAGGAGCAAAAGCGTCGCCAATGCGAGCAGACCTGCAACGCTGGCCAGCCGTCTCATCGCCCGCTCACAACACGACGTTGAAGACGACGGAATCGGACCCGGCCGCCGCCGAAATACCGAAGTGCAGCTGCCACCAGCCGCTCATCGTGAACTTCACGCCGTCGATGCGGTAGCGTCCGTCGCCGAGGTAATCGGTCGCCTGCGGACTGGTCGGCAGGCCGTGGTCGTGCTGCGGCATCCCGCCGGAGACGGTGATGGCTGCCCCCTCCACCGGCGCGCCGGCGGCGGTCTTCAGCGTCAGCAGCCAGGACTGCAGCTCGCCCTGCCGGATCACGCCGCGCTCCGGCTCGAAGCTCGCGACGAACAGGCCGTTCGCCGTCTTCTTGGAGCGTGAAATGTCCGGGCCGGACGCCGATTGCGGCAGCATCAGATAGACCGCGGCCACGATGCCGACCAGCAGAGCGGCCAGGCCGAGACCCGCAAGAATGTAACGCCATATCGATGCCAAACCCGTTCCTCTTCGGCTGTTAACGTCGCGGTTCGCTTGTCGCGTCCCGCCCTGCCTGTGGGAAATCGCTTCTGGCGCAAAATTCGCCGCTAGCCAAGCATGGCGCTGCCGGCCGCAAAAAGCTACAGCAACAATATCTTAGGAAGGGACAAGCCCGCATGGCCAAGGGTATCGCGTCGATCGGCGAATGCATGCTGGAACTGTCGGGCCAGACCGGCCCGAACTGGCGCATGGGTTTTGCCGGCGATACCTTCAACACCCTCTGGGCGTTGCACGCCTTGAGCCCGGATCGGCCCGCGACCTACGTGTCGGCCTTCGGCGACGACCCCTTCTCGCGCGATCAGATTGCCTTCCTTGCCGAGAACGGCATAGGCGTCGGCAACAGTCCAATCATTGCCGGCGCGCGCCCCGGCCTTTACGCCATAACGCTCACCGGGGCCGAGCGCGCCTTCACCTACTGGCGAAGCGACGCGGCCGCGCGCCAGCTTGCCTCCGATCCGGCAGCACTCGCGAAAAACCTTGAAAACCAGGCGCTTGTCTATCTTTCCGGAATCACCCTGGCAATTCTGGACGAGGCCCCGCGGAAAACTTTGCTGACGGCCATAGTTGCGGCCCGGGCCGCCGGCTCGCTCGTCGCCTTCGACCCGAACTACCGGCCGCGTCTGTGGCCAAGCCGTGAGATAGCCCAAGCCGCGATCATCGATGCGCTTGCCGTGGCCGACATCGCGCTGCCGACTTTTCCTGACGAGCAGATGCTGTTCGGGGATCCGACGCCGCGGGCGACGGCGGAGCGCCTTGCCAAGCTGACCGGCGAGGTCGTGGTCAAGAATGGCGAGCAGCCGGCCCTGATTGCGCTGAACGGCGTTTTACAAACTGTCGACGCGGTGCATGTGGCCGCCCCTGTCGACACCACCGGCGCTGGTGATTCCTTCAACGGCGGCTATCTCGCTGCGCGGCTTGCCGGCCATGCGCCCGACGCCGCCGCTCGCCGCGCGCATAAAGTCGCCGCCGCGGTCGTGCAGGTTCGCGGCGCGCTTGCCCCGTTCGATACGTTGAGGGCAGCCTTCGACAGTTAAGCTCCATCGAAGCTTAGGCGGGCATCACTTCAATACCCTAGAACTTTAAGGCAGCCGGAACCGATATTCCGTCACCTGATGATAGATCTGTCCCGGCCACAGCGTCGCCTGCGGGAAATAGGGCCGGTTCGGCGCGTCAGGCCAGGTCTGCGCTTCGAGGCAGAGGCCCGAAAACGCCCTGTAGCGGCGGCCGTCGAGCCCCGGCGATGTCGGCGCGACGAACTGACCGCTATAGAGCTGCAGTCCCGGTTCGGTGGTCCACACTTCCATCTCGACGCCGGAATTGGCGCCTTGCACCCAGGCAGCCTGGTGTAGCGGCCCGCGGCTGGAGGCCAGGCAGTAATTCAGGTCATAGCGAAGCTGCTCGCCTTCCATTTCCATGCGCAGCGCCCGCGCCTGCCGGAAATCGAAAGGCGTGCCGTCGACCGGCTTCACCACGCCGGTCGGGATCATCTCGTCATCGACGGGCGTGTAGGCGCCGGCGTTGAGCATCAACCGATGGTCGAGGATGTCGCCCGCCCCGCCATCGTCGAGATTGAAATAGGAGTGCTGCGCGAGGTTGCAGAGCGTCGGCTCCTCGCAGGTCGCGGTCAGTTCCATGCTGAGCGTGCCGGGGATCTTCAGCCGGTAGGTGCAGGTGACGTCGAGCGCGCCCGGGAATCCCATGGCGCCGTCCGGATCGTGCAATGTCAGCGTCACGAAATCGCGGCCGTGCAGCGAGACGGTCCATGGCCGGTGGAAAAAGCCTTCCGAGCCGCCATGCAGCGTGTGCTTGCCGAGAAAATTCTGCTCGGTCTGGTAGCGGTTGCCGGCGATGGTGAAGCGGCCGCCGCCGATGCGGTTGGCGAAGCGTCCGACTACCGCCCCGAAGAAGGCGCGGTCGGTCTCGTAGGGTTCGAAACGGTCGTAGCCCAGCACCAGCGGCGCATCGTGGCCGCTCAGCCTGAGATCCTGGACGATGGCGCCAAGCCCGATGATGTTGGCGGTGATGCCGCCGCCGCGAATGGTGAAGCGGCGCACAGCCTCGCCCGCCTGCGTCGTGCCGAAGACCTCGCCGTCTTTCATCGCCATGCCCGAAATGTCATTTCCTGATCCGTGGATTTAGGCCGATGGCGCATCATCCGGCAAGGGCAGGCCAAACGCCTGCCCTATCCCAGGGATCGATATCAGAGTCCGAGGCCGCCGAAACAGGCATATTTGGTATCGAGATAGTCCTCGATGCCCTGATGCCCGCCTTCGCGGCCGAGACCGGATTCCTTGACGCCGCCGAACGGCGCCTCGGGCGTGGTGATCAGGCCTTCATTGACGCCGACCATGCCGTATTTCAGGCCTTCCATCACCCGGAAAGCGCGACCGAGATCGCCGGTGTAGAAATAGGCGGCGAGGCCGAACTCGGTGTCGTTGGCCAAGGCGACCGCCTCTTCCTCGGTCTCGAACTTGAACACGGGCGCGATCGGCCCGAAGATCTCTTCCTTCATGAAGCGCATCTTCGGCGTGGCGTCGGCAATGACCGTCGGCTGGAAGAAGGAGCCGCCCAGCGCATGGCGCTTGCCGCCGGCGACGACCTTGCCGCCCTTCGAGGTTGCGTCGGCGATGAACTCCTCGACCTTCTCGACAGCCTTCTCGTCGATCAGCGGCCCCTGCTGCACGCCTTCCTCCAGGCCCGAGCCGACCTTGAGGTTGTTGCTGGCGGCGGCGAGCTTCTCGACGAACTTGTCGTAGATGCCGGCCTGCACGAGGAAGCGGTTGGTGCAAACGCAGGTCTGGCCGGAGTTGCGGTACTTGGCAGTGATGGCGCCGGCCACCGCGCGGTCGACATCAGCATCGTCGAAGACCAGGAACGGTGCGTTGCCGCCGAGCTCCATCGACACTTTCTTGACCGTCGTTGCCGACTTCTGGATGAGGATCTTGCCGACCTCGGTCGAGCCGGTGAAGGTGATCTTCTTGACCAGCGGATTGGCGCAGATTTCGTCGCCGATCTCGCCAGCCGAACCTGTCACGACATTGACGACGCCTTTCGGGAAGCCGACTTCCTCGACCAGCGCGCCCCAGGCGAGGCCCGAATAAGGCGTCTGCGAGGCGGGCTTGACCACCGCCGTGCAGCCGGCGGCCAAAGCCGGGCCGATCTTGCGGGCGAGCATCGAGGACGGGAAGTTCCACGGCGTGATGGCGGCGATGACGCCGACCGGCTCCTTGGTCACCAGGATGCGGCGGTCGCCCCATGGCGACGGCACGATGTCGCCATAGACCCGGCGGCCTTCCTCGGCGAACCACAGGATGTAGGCCGCGGCCGAGCCGATCTCGCCCTTGGATTCGGCGAGCGACTTGCCCTGCTCGATGGTCAGCAGTTCGGCCAGCACGTCCTGATTGTCCATCATCGCGTCATGCAGCTTGCGCAGGAGCTTCGAGCGCTCGAGCGCGGTGGTCTTGCGCCAGCTCTTGAAGGCTTCCTCGGCCGCCTCGATGGCGCGGCGAGTCTCCGCCTTGCCGGCCTTCGGCACGGTGCCGATCTTGAGGCCCGTCGCCGGATTGTTGACGTCGATGGTCTGGCCGCTGTCGGCCTGCACCCATTCACCATTGATGAGATTGGCCTGGCGCATGAAATGACTGGTTTTCTGAAGCATGGTCTGGCCTCCGTTCGGCGCGCTGATCGGCCGTTTTTCTGGATATCCTTTGAAGCGTGCTCGCTAGCCGCACGCTGGCGCATTGCTCTTACCTAGGGAAAGGCGGGCAAGCAATCACAAGATGGCATATAGGGGTTGGGCCAGCAAAAGCGAGCGCGGATTGCTTGCGTGCGAGATTGGTCGAGGATGTTGAGATTCAGGTCAGGCCGAGCCGAAAATAGCGATTTCCGAGAACCGGAGCGGAGCGTACCTAAAGTACGTGAGCACCGGAAGCGCAGGAAATCGGTGTTTGCAGGCCGGCCTCACCTGAATAACGACATCCCTTATCCGAAGACGTGGATCACCACCGTCAACCAGAACGACGTGGTCACCACCGCGCTTGCGGTGGCAAGCGTCATCTGGTTCGAGGCCAGCGCCTGGCCGGTGTTGAACTGGACGGCGATCAGGTAGGAATTGATGCCCGAAGGGAGTGCTGCAACCACCACGGCGACCTTGGCAGTCAGCGGCGGCAGGTCGAGCAGCCACACGAAGGCCAGCACCAGCGCCGGCATCAGGAACAGTTTCAGTCCAGACAGCGCCAGCGCCGGCCGGATATTGCCGGAGATGCCGAAGCGGCGCAGGCTGAGCCCCATGGCGAACAGCGCCACCGGACCGGCCGTGTCGGCGAGCGTATCGACCAGCCGTTCGATAAGGTCCGGCAGCGCCGCGCCGGTGAGGCGCCAGGCGAGCCCCGCCAGGATGCCGATGATCAGCGGATTGATGAACAGCCGCCTGAGGAAGCTTTTGACGACGCGCAGCGGATGGATCGTCTCGCCGCTGCCGCGCCCGAACATCTCGAACAGCACGATCGAGGCCATCATCATGATCGGCAGGTGGACCGAGACCAGCAGCGACAGCACCTCGAAGCCGCTCGCGCCGAAGATGCCGAGGATGAAGGGCGCGCCGAGCAGCACGACATTGGAATAGGCCGACGACACGCCGCCGACGATGCCCGCGCGCGCATCTCGCCTGAACAGCCGCGTCATCACCAGATGACCCGCGGCCCAGGTGATGGCCACGGCCGCGAAATAGGCGCCCCACAGCGACCAAGGCGTGACGCCATGGAAGTCCGATTTGACCATGGTCTGGAACAGCAGCAACGGCATCGCCACGTTGACGGCGAATTCGGAAATGCCCTCCCCGCTCGCCGGCCTCAGATAGCCGGTGAGCCCGGCCAGATAGCCGAGCGCAACAAGGCTAAAGACGAAGAGGACGGTTTCGGTGAGCGGAGTCATTTTCTGGGCGGAGACATTTTTCCCGTGATAGGCGAGCCCTGTTCGCCATGCAATTGGCGCCGCGCGCCTATCTCCAGGGCCTCTGCTTGTTTTCCGGCCGGCTTTGCGATCCCTATATGCCGATCACGGTCTTGGCCCCGCTGGGCCGCCAAAGGACTTCCGATGCTGCGAATTGTTCTGGCGCTTTTTCTCCTGGCCGGTCCGAGCCTTGCCCACGCGACGGACGCCGGCTGGGCGTTGCTGCGCGACGGCGGCCATGTCGTGCTGCTTCGCCATGCCTTCGTCACCGGAGCTGCCGACCCGGCCAATTTCGACATCGGCAATTGCGCCACGCAGCTCAACCTGTCGGAGCGCGGCAAGCAGCAGGCAAGCCGCATCGGCGCGCTGTTCGCGGCCCGCGCGGCTCCGATCGATCACGTGCTCTCGAGCCGCTACTGCCGCTGCCTCGACACTGCCCGCATCGCTTTCGAATCCGAGCCGCAGCCCTTCGCGCCGCTCGACCTGCTGAAAACCGACCCGGCCGAGAAGGCCGCGCAAATGGAAGCGGTCATGAAGGAAATCCGCGGCTATTCCGGCTCCGACAATCTGGTGCTGGTCACGCATGTGGAAAACATCGAGGCGCTCACCGGCGTAGCGCCGCGCGAGGGCGAAGCCGTGGTTGTGGTGCCGGAAGGCGACGCCCTCAAGGTGCTCGGCCGCGTCACGTTCTGAGGGCGCCGGCCCGCGCGGCTCGCTACCGTGGCCGAAATGCCACATCCGGAAGAAGCCGCACATCCGCCGCGACAATGCCGCTTGCGACAACCCGTCGCAGGGTCTATAGGCGCGCTCCCGGTCACGAAAACCGAAGCGAGCACAACGGTTGGAGCTTTCGTCTCCGCCCGCGCAGCCGGCTTTGCCGCGCTGTGTACGGCGCCGTTTCGGGGATTGGGATCGCGGATGTAGCTCAACTGGGAGAGCGCCGGACATAATCCGGAGGTTGTGGGTTCGAGTCCCGTCATCTGCATCACGGATAGCTCAGCTGGAAGAGCATCAGACTTGTAATCTGACTGTCGAAGGTTCGAATCCTTCTCCATTGGCCTGATACCCCATCCGAAAACGGTCCGGGGACCGGAATGCGAGGACTTCACGGACGGCAGGGCTTCGGCCTTGCCGGGCCGCGATGTTCTGCGCCATCGGCTCGCGGCCAGGCCCGCGGTGACGATCAAGGCGCGGCGCGGCCGGCAAGGGAAGCTTCGGCTTCCGGCGCCCGCTTCGCCGCCCCGCGATCCGCTCCCGAGGGCCCGCCGCGGATCGATGCCACCGGTCCCCGGATCATTCGTGCCCGGGAAGATGAAGTACGACGACGTGAAACGAGAAACGAAAGGACGCTTCGACGCATGACGTGACGCCTCGCATGGGGCCATGCCCGACAGGAGTAAGACAATGAAGACCATTCTCGCAAAGCTTCTTGGACGCCAGCGCGTCCTCGTGAAGGAAAGTGAACGTGCCGTCGCCCTCTACAAGGGCGAGATCCAGGCAATCCTGATGCCGGGCGAGCATTGGCTCGCCAACCGGCGCGGAAACCTGGAAATCTCCAGGCACGACCTGAAGAACCCGGAATTCGTCTCGGCTTACGAGAAGGCGTTGTTCGACAAGCTCCCGGACGTGGCCGCGCGTCATTTCACCGTCGCCCGCACCGGGCGCACGGATGTCGCTGTCATCGAGCGCGACGGCGCCCTCCACGCTATTCTGGCTGCGGATCGCAAGCTCGTGCTTTGGACCGATGCCGGACCGTGGAAGGTGACGTCTGTCGACACGGCGGCCGATCTCGCCGTCGATCCGGGCTTGATGCGCCGGATCGGCCAGGCCCGGAAGACGGAGCACATCTTCGTCAATCCGGTCGTGGACGGTCAGGTCGGGCTGCTCTTTGTGGACGGCGTCCTCGCCCGCACGCTTGAAGCGGGCGTGCACGCCTTCTGGAATGTCGGGCGCATGGTCCAGGTGAAGGTCGTCGACATCAAGCGCCAGTCGCTCGATGTCGCGGGGCAGGAAATGCTGACCAAGGATCGCGTGACGATCCGCGTCAACATCGCCGCCGAATACCGGGTCGTCGATCCGGTCAAGGCGGTGAGCACGGTGAAGGACTTCTCGGAAGCCCTCTACCGCGCCCTGCAGTATGCCTTCCGCAAGACGCTTGGCGCGCTCACGCTCGACCAGATCCTCGACAAGAGGGTGACGGTCGACGAGGACGCGGCGGCCAAGGTGCGCGACGACATGGCCGCGATCGGCGTCGAGGTCAGCGATATCGCCCTCAAGGATGTGATCCTGCCGGGCGATATGCGCGAGATCCTCAACCAGGTGGTCGCGGCCGAGAAGCAGGCCGAGGCCAACGTCATCCGCCGCCGCGAGGAGACGAACGCCACGCGTTCGCTGCTCAACACGGCCAAGGTGATGGCCGAGAACCCGGTGATGCTGCGGCTGAAGGAGCTCGAGGCTCTCGAAACCATCGCCGGCAAGGTCGAGCGGCTCACCGTCCACAACGGGACGGGCGGGCTGCTCAACGACCTGGTCAAGCTCCGCGACTGACGCATGTCGCCCAAAAGTGGTTCCGGTTTTGGAACAACGACATGCATCGGAATAGAAAGCTGACGCCGCGTAAAATGGGAAGGGCCGCCGGATAGACCGGCGGCCCTTCTTGCGTTCCCAAAGCCGGCATCCCATCTGCCCCGGCGCATCAGGCCTTTTCCTGCCGGGAAAAACCGATTAGACAGCGCCCAAACAAGATGCGGACAGATTCCGCCCGCAACCGAAGGAAGAGCCCTTGTCCACCACGTTCGAGAAAGTCGCCAAGATCATTGCCGACACCAGCGAGATCGATATCGACACCATCACGCCCGAGAGCCACACGATCGACGATCTCGGCATCGACAGCCTCGATTTCCTCGACATCGTCTTTGCCATCGACAAGGAATTCGGCATCAAGGTGCCGCTCGAGAAGTGGACGCAGGAGGTCAATGACGGCAAGGCCTCGACCGACGACTACTTCGTCATGAAGAACCTGTGCGCCAAGATCGACGCGCTGGTCGCGGCCAAGGCCGCCTGAGCCGGCTCGGGCGCGGTCTTGACGCGCCCTGCCAGCTGACCCACAACGGCCGCCCATGAGTTCTCACGACGTCGTCATCACCGGCATCGGCCTTGTCTCTTCGCTTGGAGAGGGTCCGGATGCGCATTGGCAGAAGCTCACCCGACCGGGCCTTGAGCCGGTGCTCGAGGCAGAGCGCTTTGCGCCTTACACCATCCATCCCCTGCCCGAGATCGACTGGAACCTGCAGATCGCCAAGCGCGGCGACCAGCGCCAGATGGAAACCTGGCAGCGCCTCGGCACCTATGTCGCCGGCCTGGCGCTGGATGACGCCGGCATCAAGGGCGACGACGAGCTTTGCGCGACCATGGACATGGTGGTGGCGGCCGGTGGCGGCGAGCGCGACGAAGCCGTCGATGCCGCGATCCTCGCGGCCTCCGAGAGCCGCAACGACCGCGACGTGCTGCTCAACGAGAAGCTGACCACGGAACTGCGGCCGACGCTGTTCCTGGCCCAGCTCTCCAACCTGCTCGCCGGCAACATCTCGATCGTTCACAAGGTCACCGGCTCCTCCCGCACCTTCATGGGCGAGGAAGGCGCCGGCGTCTCGGCCGTCGAGACGGCGGCCGCGCGCATCCGCTCGGGACAGTCGACCCATGTTCTGGTCGGCGGTGCCTTTCAGACCGAGCATTCCGACATGCTGCTCGGCTATGAGCTCGCCGGTTACCTGCATCGCGGCCCATGGAAGCCGGTCTGGCAACGCCAGGGCGCCGAAGGTGGCGGTGTGGTGACGGGCTCCGGCGGCGCCTTCCTGGTGCTGGAACAGCGCGAGCACGCAAAAAACCGCGGCCGCAAGATCTACGCCGAGCTTGGCCCCGTCATCTCCGGCCGCGCCAGGCGCCGGCGCGGCGAACTGAATGCCGAAATCGCCGCATTGCTGAAGCAGGCCGCCCTTCCCGACGGCGATCTGCTGACGATTTCCGCCGCTTCCGGCGCCCACGCCGCCACGGCGGCCGAAAAGGCGATGCTCGACGGCAACTCGGCCTTGGCCGTGCGCGCCTTCTCGACATTGACCGGCCATATGAAGGAGGCTCAATTCCCCTTTGCGGTTGCGCTCGCGGCAATGGCCGTCGACCGCAAGGCCGCCTACCCTGTCTTCGATGCCACAGCGGAACGGCAATTCGAGGGCGCGCCCAATAGCGTCCTTGCAACGGCGATCGGCTATCACCAATTCGAGGGCCTGGGGCTGATCAAGGCCGCCTAGAAAGAGACGCAAACATGGCCAATCTCCGAGACCATATGGGCAGGCCTATCGTCGCCGTGACCGGCATCGGCGTGGTGACCTCGCTCGGCGTCGGCAAGAAAGAAAACTGGGCGGCGCTGACCTCGGGCAAATCCGGCATCCATCCGATCACCCGCTTTCCGGTCGATCAGCTCAACACCCGCATTTCCGGCATGGTCGACTTCCTGCCGTCGAGCTCCAAGGGCGCCAGCCACCTCACCTACGAGCTGGCCGAGACCGCGGCCCAGGAGGCCGTCTCGGAAGCTGGGTTGGAGTCCGGCGATTTCGGTGGCCCGCTGTTCCTGGCCTCGCCGCCGGTCGAGCTCGACTGGGCCGACCGCTTCTCGCTCTATAATTCCGACAAGCAGGACGCTGGTGCCGAAAGGTTGCTGCGCGTGGCGCGCGGGTTGAAGGAACTGGATGTCTTCGAGACCACGCAGTTCGGCTCGATCGCCGATCGCCTGGCCGACCGCTTCGGCACGCGCGGACTGCCGATCACGCTGTCGACCGCCTGCGCCTCGGGTGCCACCGCCATCCAGCTCGGGGTCGAGGCGATCCGGCGCGGCGAATGCGACAAGGCGCTGTCGATCGGCGCCGACGGCTCGGCAACCGCCGAAGCGCTGATCCGCTTCTCGCTGCTCTCGGCGCTTTCCACCCACAACGATATCCCCGAGAAGGCCTCAAAACCCTTCTCCAAGGACCGCGACGGCTTCGTGCTGGCGGAAGGCTCCGGCGCGCTCGTGTTGGAATCGCTGGAAGCCGCCCTTGCGCGCGGCGCGACGATCCTCGGCATCATGCGCGGCTGCGGCGAAAAGGCCGACGATTTCCACCGCACCCGCTCCAAGCCCGATGGCTCGCCGGCTATCGCTGCCGTGCGCGCCGCCCTGGCCGACGCGGGCCTCGGCGAAGACGAGATCGACTACGTCAACGCGCACGGCACCTCGACGCCTGAAAACGACAAGATGGAGCACCTGTCGCTGTCCACCGTCTTCGGCGAGCGCATCGGCTCGATGCCGATCTCGTCCAACAAGTCGATGATCGGCCACACGCTGTCGGCCGCCGGCGCGGTCGAGGCCGCCTTTTCGCTGCTGACCATGCGCGAAAGCGTCATCCCGCCGACCATCAACTACGACAATCCCGATCCGGCTATCGTGCTCGATGTCGTGCCGAACAAGAAGCGCAACGCCGAGGTCGGCACGGTTTTGTCGAATTCCTTCGGCTTCGGCGGCCAGAACACCTGCCTTGTCATGGCGCGGGAACCGGTCTAAGCGGATTTTTTCCGCTAATGCATGTCGCGCAAAAGTGAAATCGGTTTTGCTACAACGACATGCATAAACAAAGAAACTAAAGCGCATCGCGCTTTAGAGCAGAACCTGACAGGCCACATGCGCGCATTGCAACTTATCGAGGACCGCCGCCTTGAAACGGTGGACCTGCCGCCTCCCCCGCCGCCTTCGCAGGGCGAAGTGACGCTCCGCATCAAGGCGGTGGCGCTCAACCATATCGACGTCTGGGGCTGGCGCGGCATGGCGTTTGCCAAGCGCAAGTTGCCGCTGGTCGTCGGCGCCGAGGCCGCCGGCGAGGTCGAGGCGGTCGGACCGGGCGTCTCCAACCTTCTGCCGGGACAGTTGGTGTCGATCTACGGCGCGCGCACCTGCGGGCTCTGCCGTGCCTGCCGCGAAGGCCGCGACAATCTCTGCGAGCATGTTTCCGGCGTCCATGGCTTCCATCTCGACGGCTTTGCCCAGGAAAAGATCAATCTGCCGGCGCGCCTGCTGGTGCCCGCGCCTCCCGGCGTCACCGAAATCGGCGCGGCGGTCGCGCCGGTCACCTTCGGCACGGTCGAGCACATGCTGTTCGACAACGCGAAGCTGGAACCGGGCGAAACCATTCTCGTCCATGCCGGCGGCTCCGGCATCGGCTCTGCTGCCATCCAACTCGCCAAGAAGATGGGTTGCACGGTGATCACCACGGTCGGCTCGAACGACAAGAGCGACAAGGCCAAGGCGCTCGGCGCCGACCATGTCATCAACTACCGCGAGGATCGTTTCGAAGGCGTGGTGCGCAAGCTGACAAGGAAGAAGGGCGTCGATGTCGTGTTCGAGCATGTCGGCGCCGACACCTTCGCCGGCTCCATGCTGTCCTTGAAGCGCGGCGGCCGTCTCGTCACCTGCGGTTCGACCTCCGGCGTGTCGACGCAGGTCAACCTGATGCAGCTCTTCCAGCAGCAGCTGAAACTGCTCGGCTCCTTCGGCTGCCGCATGGAGAACATGGCCAACGCCATGCAGAAGATGGCGGCGGGGCTCGTTGCCCCGGTCATCGATACCGAAGTCGGCTTCGACGACATCGACGCCGCGCTGAAGCGCATGGAAGGCCGCGACGTCTTCGGCAAGATCATCCTGCGCGTTTCCTAAGACAAGATGGTCGGCAAGGTGCTCAGGAAAGCCCGCCGGGACTTCATGTTCCGCTACGGCCGGCGACTGCGCCAGCTGGAGCATTGGCTGGTCGCTAAGCTCGCGATCGTTCTGCTCTCGCTGCTGCGCCTTCTACCGCCGGACAGCGCGCTCAATTTCGCCGACCGCATCGCCCGCCGCATCGGTCCGATGGTCGGGCGCCATCGCGTTGCGGTCAACAATCTGCGCCTTGCCTATCCGCAAAAGAGCGACGCCGAGATCGAAGCCATCGCGCGCGACATGTGGGGCAACATGGCCCGCCTCGCGGCCGAGTACATCTTCCTCGACGCGCTGTTCGACTTCGATCCGAACGCTTCGAAGCCGGGCCGGGTCGAGGTGCGCGGCGTCGAGCATTTCCTCGAGATCGCCGATGAGAAGAAGCCACATATCCTGTTCACCGGCCATCTCGGCAATTTCGAGTTGCTGCCGGTGGCCGCCGCCACGTTCGGCATGAACATCACGGCGCTGTTTCGCCCGCCGAACAACCCCTATCTGGCCGACTACATCCACTCGACGCGCCGCTCCTCGATGGGCGCCCTGCTGCCCTCCGCCGCCGGCGCGTCGTTCGCCCTTGCCGCCATCCTGGAGAGGGGCGGCAATATCGGCGTGCTGGTCGATCAGAAATTCTCGGGCGGCGTGGAGACGACTTTCTTCGGCCGCCCGTGCCAGAGCAACCCGATGCTCGGCATGCTGGCCCGTCACTATGACTGCGATGTCTACCCCGCCCGCTGCGTCAGGCTGCCGGGCAACCGCTTCCGTCTGGAAATAGAGGACAGGCTGACCTTGCCGCGCACCGAAAGCGGCAGTGTCGACGTCGCTGCCACCACCCAGCTGCTCACCGATGTGGTCGAGCGCTGGGTGCGTGAGGACCCTGGACAGTGGATGTGGTTCCACAAGCGCTGGGAAATCAGCGGGCGTCGCCGCAAGCGTGGACAGGCGAAGGCGACAGCCGGCCAGTAATCGGTCGCTCCGCCGTCCCGGATCAGTTGGCGACGACGATCCGCGTGTTGCCGAAGCCGACTTCCTTGACCATCGCATAGAAGGTGGCGGCGTTGGCCGGATGCAGGCGCACGCAGCCATGCGAGGCCGGGCGCCCGAGGTTTCTCACCGACCCGGTGCCGTGAATGGCGTAGCCGCCGTGGAAGAACACCGAATAGGGCATCGGCGAGTTGTCATACTTGCGCGAATACCACATCCGGGCGGTCCATTGCGGCCGATAGCTGCCGCGCGGCGTGAAGTAGCCCTTGCGCGCGGTCGACACGCTCCAGCGATAGACCACCTGGCCATATTTGCTGACGGTCATGGTCTGCGACGAGACGTCGATATTGGCGACCAGCGTGGCCGCCCGGCTTGCGACGGACATGCCGAACAACGCGGTTGCCAGCATGGTTGCCATGAGAACGAACTTTTTCATGCGATCAAACCCCTTTGATTGCCCCCTGCCATTCGCGCGGTTTTTCCATCTTTTTGCCGGCAGATGCGTTAAGTACCACACACTCCTTGACGATTCCGCCAATCCAATGCGACGAATTTGAACGATTTTCGCGGTATAGTTGCCGCGTCGCCACGCACCCTCTGAAGTTTAGGCGAGGCGTTGGTCCATGCTTCGGTCGTTGTGTGGCAATGAGCGACTGGTTGCTTGCAAAAGTGCTGCGTTCCTTCTTCAATCCGCCGCATGAATGAACGACTTCTCAAGGCGGTCGAGGACCGGGTCGACGACCTCGTTGCGCTGACCGTGGACCTGATCCGCTTTCCGACCGTCAACCCGCCAGGCGAGGCCTACCGGCCATGCGCCGAGTTCCTTGGCGCGCGTCTCAGGAAACGCGGCTTCGAAACCGAGTTCATCCGTGCCGAAGGCGCGCCCGGCGACTGCGACCGCTACCCGCGGGTCAATGTCGTCGCCCGCTTCGACGGTCGCTCGCCCGGCCCCTGCGTGCACTTCAACTCGCATATCGACGTGGTCGAGGCCGGCGACGGCTGGACCGTCGATCCCTTTGCCGGCGTGGTGAAGGACGGCAGGGTCTATGGCCGCGGCGCCTGCGACATGAAAGGCGGCCTGGCCGCCTCCGTCATCGCTGTCGAGGCCTTCATGGAGGTCTATCCAGATTTTCCGGGCGCCATCGAGATATCGGGCACGGCGGACGAGGAATCCGGCGGTTTCGGCGGCGTCGCCCATCTGGCGCGGCTCGGCTATTTCTCGAAGCCGAAAGTCGACCACGTCATCATCCCCGAGCCGCTGAACAAGGACCGCATCTGCCTTGGCCATCGCGGCGTCTGGTGGGCCGAGATCGAGACCAAGGGCGAGATCGCGCACGGCTCGATGCCGTTCCTCGGCGACAATGCGGTGCGCCATATGGGCGCCGTCCTGCAGGCCTTCGAGGAGGAATTATTCCCGGCGCTCGACCACAAGATGACGCGCATGCCTGTGGTGCCGGAGGGCGCCCGGCGCTCGACCATGAACATCAATTCCATCCATGGCGGCCAGACCGAGGATTTCCGGCCGGGGCTTCCCTCGCCCAACGTGCCGGATTCCTGCCGGCTCACCATCGACCGGCGTTTCCTGCTCGAAGAGGACATCGCCGCCGTCAAAGGCGAAGTCACGGACATCCTCGAGCGGCTGAAGCGCGAGCGCAAGAAATTCGACTACGAGATCCGCGACCTGATGGAGGTTCTGCCGCTGATGACCGAGCGCGACGCGCCGGTGGTGCAGGCTGTCGCGAAAGGCATCATGGCGGTGTTCGAGCGCGAGCCCGACTATGTGATCTCGCCCGGCACCTACGACCAGAAGCATGTCGCGCGCATCGGCCACCTCTATGACTGCATCGCCTATGGCCCGGGCATTCTCGACCTCGCCCATAGGCCGGACGAATGGGTGGGCATCGCCGACATGGTGGAATCGGCCAAGGTGATGGCGATCGGCCTCAATGTGCTTTTGAGAGGAACGACGGACTGATCGGGACGACGGGTGGGAAAAACATTTCCCCCGGCGCGGCAAGGCAGCATGAAACGCGATTTACTCGCGCGCGAAATCACGCTTCTATCCGCCAGCTTGAGCACGTTTGAGCAAATGGGAGTTCAGTGATGAAACTGTGGAAGACCATCCTGGCCGCGGCCGCGCTGTCGCTTGCCGCCGCCACGTCGGCCTTTGCCGCGCGCACCGATCTCACGCTCGGGATCGTGCTCGAGCCGCCGCATCTCGATCCGACCGCCGGCGCGGCCGCTGCCATCGGCGAAGTCACCTATGCCAATGTCTTCGAAGGGCTGACGCGCATCGACGACAACGGCCAGGTCCAGCCCGCTCTCGCCGAGAGCTGGGCCGTCTCCGACGACGGCAAGGTCTACACGTTCAAGCTGCATTCCGGCGTGAAGTTCCACGATGGCTCGGCCTTCAGCGCCGACGACGTGAAATTCTCGCTGGACCGAGCGCGCGCCAAGGATTCGCTCAATCCGCAAAAGCAGCTCTTTGCGCACATCACCGATGTCACGGCGGTCGATCCGTCGACCGTCAAGGTCACTCTCGACGGGCCGCAGGGCAGTTTCCTCTACGACATGGGCCAGGTTGCGGCGGTGATCGTGGCGAAGGGGTCGGCCGACGGCAATAAGGACAAGCCGATCGGCACCGGTCCATTCAAGCTCGATCACTGGGCCAAAGGCTCCGAGATCACGCTCGTCAAGAACCCGGACTACTGGGGTACGCCCGCCGCGCTCGACAAGGCGACATTCCGTATCGTGCCGGACGCGGCCGCGGCTGTCCCCGCATTGCTCTCGGGCGACATCCAGGCTTTCGCCAACATGCCCGCGCAAGACGCGCTTGCACAGCTCCAGTCCGATCCGCGCTTCAGCGTCGTGATCGGCTCGACCGAGGGCGAGACAATCCTGTCGATCAACAACAAGAAGCCACCTTTCGACAAGCTTGCGGTTCGGCAGGCGCTCGCCTCGGCGATCGATCGCAGCGCCATCATCGACGCAGCCTCGAACGGTCTTGGAAAGCCGATCGGCTCTCATTTTTCGCCAGGCGATGCGGGCTATGTCGATCTCACCGGCGTCTACCCGCACGACATCGCCAAGGCCAAGAAGTATCTGAAGGAAGCGGGGTTGGAGAACGGCTTTTCGGCCACGATCAAGCTGCCGCCCGTACCTTACGCACGCGATGGCGGCCAGGTGATTCAGTCCCAACTGAAGGAGATCGGGGTCAATCTGCAGATCATTCCGGTCGAATGGGCGGAGTGGCTGAGCCAGGTCTTCACCAACAAGGACTACGACCTGACGATCGTTTCCCATGTCGAGCCAAACGACATCGATATCTATTCGCGGCCCGGCTACTATTTCCAGTATGACAATCCGAAGTTCAACGATGTCATCAAGGAGCTCGGCACCACGGTCGACAAGGACAAGAGGCTGGAGCTGCTGGGTGAGGCCCAGAGGATTCTCGCGCACGACGTGCCCGCCGTCTACCTGTTCGAGCTGCCCAAGATTGGCGTCTGGGACGCCAAGCTGCAGGGCATGTGGACGAACTGGCCGATCGAGGCTGACGATCTCACCAAGGTGAAGTGGACGGATTGAGGCCGGCGCGATCGCCCGATCGCCTCCCATGACCGCATACCTCGTAAAGCGCCTGATCATCGCGGCCCTCACACTGGTGCTGGCCTCGATGGTGGTGTTCGCGGTCATGGAGATCCTGCCCGGCGACCCGGCGCGCCTGATGCTGGGCCTCAATGCCAGCGCCGACCAGGTCGAGGTGCTGCGCGACCAGATGGGGCTGAACGCGCCGCTGGTCCTGCGCTACCTGCACTGGGCGGCGGGCTTGCTCAGCCTCGATTTCGGCCGCTCCTACACCTATTCGGTGCCTGTCATCGACCTCGTGCGTGAGCGCGTCGCCGTCTCCCTGCCGCTGGCGCTGATCGCGCTGGCGCTCTCGACCATCATCGCCATTCCGGTCGGCGTGTTCTCGGCCAGCCGGCAGGGCCGGGCCGGCGACACGCTGGCCATGGGCGCCGCCCAGCTCGGTGTCGCCGTGCCCAATTTCTGGTTCGCTCTGATGCTGATCTATCTGTTTGCCGTCTGGCTGCACCTGGTGCCGGCCGGCGGCTTTCCGGGCTGGGGCGCCGGCATCTGGACGGCGCTGAAGTCTCTGGTCTTGCCGGCCGTGGCTCTGGCGCTGCCGCAGGCGGCGATCCTGGGGCGCGTCGCCCGCTCGGCGCTGATCGAGGTGCTCAACGAGGACTATATCCGCACCGCGCGCGCCAAGGGCCTGCCCTATCGCGCCGTGCTCTGGCGCCATGCGCTGCGCAACGCCATGATCCCGGTGCTGACAATCCTCGGCCTGCAATTCGCTTTCCTGCTGGCCGGCACCATCATCATCGAGAATGTCTTCTACCTGCCTGGACTGGGCCGGCTGATCTTCCAGGCCATCACCCAGCGCGACCTGATCGTCGTCGAGAGCATCGTCATGCTGCTGGTTGCCGCCGTGATCCTGATCAATCTCGTTGTCGATTTCTCCTACGCCATCGTCGACCCACGCCTCAGAGGCCGGCAATGACCATGCGCGTTGACCTGCCCGAGGAAACCCTTGCCCGCGTGCTCGCCAAGGCTTTTGGCAACCGCTCATTCCTGATCGGGCTTGTCATCACGCTGCTGATCGTGGCCGTCGCGCTCGTCTCGTTCCTGTGGACGCCTTACGACGTCACCAGGCTGGTGATCGCCGACAAGACGCAGGCGCCCTCCTGGGCGCACTGGTTCGGCACCGATCATTTCGGTCGCGACATCCTGTCGATGATCATGGTCGGCGCCCGCAATTCGATCGCTGTCGCGCTGGTCGCGGTCGGCATCGGCATGGGCATCGGCCTGCCGCTTGGCGCCTTCGCGGCGGCGCGCGGCGGGATAGCCGACGAGGCGCTGATGCGCGTCAACGATCTCGTCTTCGCCTTTCCGGCCTTGCTCTCGGCAATCATGATCACCGCGATCTTCGGCCCGGGCGCCGTCAACGCCATCATCGCAATCGGCATCTTCAACATCCCGGTCTTCGCCCGCGTGGCGCGGGCCGGCGCTTTAGCCATCTGGCCGCGCGAGTTCATCCTTGCCGCGCGCGCCGCTGGCAAGGGCATGACGCGCATCAGCATCGAGCACATCCTGCCCAACGTCGCGACGCTGCTGCTGGTCCAGGGCACGATCCAGTTCGCGCTCGGCATTCTCGCCGAAGCCGGGCTTTCCTATGTCGGCCTTGGCGCCCAGCCGCCGATGCCGAGCTGGGGCCGCATGCTGTTCGACGCCCAGACGCGCATGGTGACCGCACCCTGGATGGCGATCTTCCCCGGCATGGCGATCGTCATCACCGTGCTTGGGCTGAACCTGCTCGGCGACGGCATTGCCGACATCCTCGATCCGAAATCGCGGCGGCGCCGATGAGCCTGCTCGAGATCGAAAACCTGTCGCTTTCGATCGGTGACACGCCGATCCTGAAAGGCGTCGAGCTGACAATCGCGCCCGGCGAGGTGGTCGGCCTGGTCGGCGAATCCGGCTCCGGCAAGTCGATGACAGCGCTGACGATCATGCGGCTTTTGCCGCATCTGGCCCGCGCCGAAGGCCGCGTCGCCTTCGACGGCATCGATATCCTTGCCGCGACCGAAGACCAGATGTGCGCCCTGCGCGGCGATGACATCGGCATGGTGTTCCAGGAACCGATGACGGCGCTGAACCCGGTCAAGACCATCGGCGAGCAGGTCGCCGAAGGCATCCGCTGGCACACCGGGGCGGGCCGCGCCGAAGCGGAGGAGCGCGCGCGAAAGATCCTCGACCGCGTCGGGCTGCCGGAGGCCAAATTCCCGCTGTCGCGCTACCCGCACGAACTGTCCGGCGGCCAGCGCCAGCGCGTGGTCATCGCCATCGCCTGCGCGCTTAAACCGAAATTGCTGATCGCCGACGAGCCGACAACGGCGCTCGACGTGGTGCTGCAGGCCCAGATCCTCGACCTTTTACGCAATCTGGTCAGGGAAAACCGCATGGGACTCCTGCTCATCTCGCACGACCTCGCGGTTGTGACCGAGATGGCCGATCGGCTGACTATCCTGCGTCACGGCGAGGTGACGGAGGCCGGCGACACCGCACGCACGCTGTCGGAGCAACAGCATCCCTACACGCGAGAGCTGGCGTTGGCCTCGATGCATGTGCCGGCGCGCCCGAAACCGCACCTTGCCGGCTCGGCAAAACCCTTGCTCGAAGTCGAAAACGTCGGCCGGGACTATCCGGGACGGCGCATATCCCTGTTTCGGCCGGCGCAATCGATCCGCGCCGTCGAGGATGTCTCGCTCACCATCGAGCCCGCCCAATCGGTGGCGCTGGTCGGCCGCTCGGGCTGCGGCAAGTCCACGCTTGCCCGCATGATCCTCGCCCTGGACAAGCCGACGGCGGGCACGATCCGCTTTCGCGGCGAGGCCATCACCGGCAAGCCGGAATCTGCGCTGAGGCCGGCCCGGCGCGACATGCAGGTGGTGTTCCAGGATCCTTACGGCTCCTTCGACCCGCGCCAGAAGGTGGAGAAGCTGGTGGCCGAGCCGCTGCATCTTCTGGAAAAGCAGCCGGCAAAGGCTGAGAGCCGCGAGATGGTCGCGCATGCGCTCGATGAAGTTGGCCTTGGGCGGCGCGACATGGACAAATACCCGCATGAGTTCTCCGGCGGCCAGCGCCAGCGCCTGTCGATCGCCCGCGCCATCATCACGCGGCCGAAGTTGGTGGTCGCCGACGAGCCGGTCTCGGCGCTGGACGTCTCGATCCGCGCCCAGATCCTCGACCTTTTCGCCGAGCTCAACCAGAAGCTCGGCATCGCCTATCTCTTCATCACCCATGACCTGACGGTCGCCCGCGCCATGGCGGACGAAGTGCTGGTCATGCATGAGGGCAAGATCGTCGAACGCGGCCGGGCGGCCGAAGTGCTCGACCATCCGCGCTCGGAAGCGGCGCAGGCGCTGGTCGCGGCGGCGCCCGACCTTCACCGTGCGATCGCGCGCAAAATGCAGGAACAGGGGTAGTTCAGCTCTCCGGCTTCACCAAATCGACGGGGCTGATGTCGAGCAGGTCGAGCGTGCGGCGCAGGAGCTTCACCTCGCTCTCCGCCAGCCTGGCATCGGCCTTGGCGATCTCGGCCATGTGGCGCGCAAGCAGCTTTCGGCGCTCGACATCGAGGTCGCGGAACAGCGCGATCGCCTGCGAGCCATTGGTCTCGTAGCCATAATCGTTGAGATATTCGATGACGCTATCGATCGAGGCCTCCGGAATGCCGAAGGCTTCCTTGCAGATATGCCGGAAGACGACCATCTCGCTCTCCGAGACCGAGCCGTCGGCCAGGATCATGCGGAACAGCATCAAGAGTTCCGCCGACAGCACCGGGTCGTCCGCCACCTTGCGCACACCCGGGTCACCGTCGAAGATCGAACGTATCTGGTCGAGCAGCGTCATCGCCACCAAGCTCCCTTTGCGATTCCGGTTGGATTGTTAGAGCAATTCCAGGAAAAGTGTAAGCGTTTAGGCTCGGCGACTTCGCCGTAGCCTTCCGTCCGGAATTGCGCCAAAGCGAAGGACGGGCGGTTCGGCGTGAAACGTCGAACCGATCTAGCGTGGAATTGGTCTTGCGCAAACTGGTGGAGCGTGATGGAAGCTGCGGCTTCCTTCCAGGCACCCCTCCCCGATGATCGACCTTACCCTGCAGACCGTCCTTATTCTCGTCGCCGCCGGTTTTGCCGCCGGCTTCGTCGACTCGATCGCCGGTGGCGGCGGGCTGATCACGATCCCGGCGCTGCTGCTCGCCGGCTTTTCGCCGGTCGCGGCACTTGGCACGAACAAATTGCAGGGCATGTTCGGGTCCGGCTCGGCCACCATCCATTATGCCGCCAACGGTCAGGTCGACCTGCGCCGCCAACTGCCATCGGCGCTGCTGGCACTTGTCGGCGGCGCGGTCGGCGCCCTGTTGGCGACAGTCGTGCCCGGCGATTTCCTGCGCGCCCTGCTGCCGCTGCTGCTGATCGCCATCGCCCTCTATTTCGCGCTGAAGCCGAACATGGACGACGTCGACCGCGCCGAACGGCTATCGCCTTTCCTGTTCGGGCTGATCATCCCGCCGCTGATCGGCTTCTATGACGGCGTCTTCGGTCCCGGCGCCGGCTCCTTCTACATGCTCGCCTTCGTCACCCTTGCCGGCTACGGCGTGCTCAAGGCGACGGCGCATACCAAGCTGCTCAACTTCGCTTCCAACATCGGCGGTTTCGTCGTCTTTGCCGCCGTCGGCGTCATCGACTGGAAGATCGGCTTGATGATGGGCGTGGCACAGTTCATCGGCGCCCTTGTCGGCGCGAGCCTTGCCATCCGCATCGGCGCCAAGCTGATCAAGCCGTTGCTGGTGGTCGTCTGCCTGGCGCTCGCTGTGAAGCTGCTGGCCGATCCGGCCAATCCCTTACGCCAGCTCATTGGTATGTGAGGCGCATGCTGGTAGAATTCGGGTGTTGCGAATCAGGTTGGAGGGACCAGACATGAATCTCAGTGCGCCCACCCAGATCGTGTTCATTATTTCGTTGGTCATCGCCGTCATCGGCCTTATCGCCGCTCTTGGCGTTCTTGCATTCATTCCGCTTGCGTCCGTTTGGATCATGCTCATCGCCTATATCGTGCTTGCCGCCGGCTGTTTGATGCGCGGCACCTAAAGCAATTCCAGGAAAAGTTTTCCGTCCGGAATTGCATTAACCGTTAATAGCCAATCTCAGGCAACTCGGAGCGCCCGGCCCTGCCGGGCGCTTTTGATTCTTGCGAGCATATTCTGATAGGCTCTCGGCATGTCCGACGAGACAGAGCGCCTTCGACAGGATAACCGCTCTCCCACCATCCATTTCGAGATGGTGCGGCGCAAGCCCTCCGCCTCGCTGGCCGGCATTGTCACGGATATCTGCGGCTATCGCGAGACATTGCCCGGCCATTTCCACATCGTCGAATATGCCTCGCTGACCGTGCCGCTGGTGATCAGCTTCGCCGAAGCCTTCGCCATCGGCCTCGGTCACAGCCCGGGCGACAACGATCGCTACGCCAGTTTCGCCGCCGGTCTCTATGCTGGGCCGGTCATGATCGAATCCTTCGGCGGCTCCTGCTGCGTCCAGGTCAATTTCACGCCGCTTGGCGCCAGGCGGTTCTTCGGCCTGCCGATGAGCGAGTTGCGCGATCGCATGGTCGGGTTGGACGACGCGCTGGGCTTTGACGGCATGGCATTGCGCGAACGGCTTGGCGAGGCATCGGATTGGAACGCGCGCTTCGACATTGCCGAGGGCTTCATCGCCGGCCGCCTTGCGGAGGCGAATGCGCTTTCGCCCGAAATCGCCTGGGCGTACAGAACAGTCATCATGTCGGGCGGCCGCACCCGTGTTTCGGCGCTCGCCGGCGAGATCGGCTGGAGCCGCAAGCATCTGGCGGCGAGATTCACCGACGCGATCGGCATCGGCCCGAAGACATTGTCGCGCATCGTGCGCTTCAACCGCGCGCTCTCGCTGTCCAGGCGGCAGGAAGACGACTGGGCCGGCATCGCCGCCGATTGCGGCTACGCCGACCAGGCGCATCTGGTGCGCGAGTTCCGTCAGTTGGCCGGAGAAACGCCGACAGGGCTCGCGGCGTCGATGTAGGCCTGACCGAGGTAACATTTCTTCAAGACGCGGAAACCGCTTTCGCACAGGCTGGCATTCATCAACCGACACAGGGAGATTGTCATGCCGACAGCAAACGAAGCACCCCGTCTCTATCCGGCCCTGCGCTACAGGAACGCCGCTAAGATGATCGACTGGCTCAGCGAGGCCTTCGGCTTCGAACTGCGCGCCCGCTATGGCGAGGGCGACATCGTCCACCACGCCGAGCTCACTTTCGGTTCCTCGATGATCATGCTGGGCACGGCGCGCCACGACGATTACGGCAAGATGGTCGGCGAGCCTGGCGGCGGCGGCAAGTCGATCTACATCGCCGTCGACGACGCCGATGCCACCTATGCCAAGGCGAAGCAAGCCGGCGCGAAAATCATCCAGGAACTGGTAGACCGCGACTATGGCAGCCGCGAGTTCATCTGCCTCGACCTGGAAGACAATGTCTGGTCCTTCGGCACCTATTGGCCGAAGGCGGGAGAGAAGGCATAGGAAGTCTCACCGACGTTGGGGATTGGCAACAGCGCCTGAACTTCGTCATCCACGGGCGAAGCAGGAGCGCAGCTCCGTCGCGCAGACCCGAGGATCCATTCCGTTACTTTCGCCGAAGAATGCAGCGGAGCGAATTCTGCACCGTTGCAACACCTTGACGTCGCGGAATGGGTTCTATGATCTGCGCGCGTCGCTTCGCTCCTTGCTCCGCCATAGAATGACGACCGCATGAACGGCTCGGCTAATCGCCAAGGCACGCGATCCTCAGGCACATCCGGCCGGTCCAGTCCCCCTGCGGTGGAACTGACCTATCGCGCCAGTCTAAAAATAGCATCGCAGTCGAGATGCCGCTCCAGCTCGTCCGCGACCTCGTCCAGCGCCCTCTCGACGTCCGCGCGATAGTCAATGCCGCCTCCCCTGACGCCAAGGCTCTCCAGGTAGGCGGCGCGAAAGGCGTCGGCGGAAAAAAGCCCGTGCAGATAGGTGCCGATCACCTTACCGTCGGCGGTAACCGCGCCGTCCTCGACACCGTTGAGGATCGTCGACGGCCGCGCCGTGTCCGGGCCGGTGGTGCGGCCGAGATGGATCTCGTAGCCTTCGAGCGGCAGGCCGAACTGCACCGAATGCGCGCTTGAATTGCGCACGGTCTTTTCAGGCTCCATCACCGTTTCGATATCGAGCAGTCCGAGGCCTTCGGCTTCGGTGACGCTGCCTTCGATGCCGTCGGGATCGCGCACCATGCGGCCGAGCATCTGGTAGCCGCCGCAGATGCCGACCACATGGCCGCCGCGCTTGCGGTGAGCGAGAAGATCCCGGTCCCAGCCGTTCTCGCGGAATTTGAGCAGGTCTCCGATCGTCGACTTCGAGCCGGGGACGACAACCAGCCCGGCATCTTCCGGCAGCTTCTTGCCCGGCGGCACGAACACGACCTCGACTTGCGGCTCGGCTTTCAGCGGGTCGAGATCGTCGAAATTGGCGATGCGCGCCAGCATCGGCACCACCACCTTCAGCGCCCGTTTCTCGCCGGAAGCGAGGCGCTCGAGCCCGACCGAATCCTCCGAAGGCAGCCTGCCGGCCGCCTTCAGCCAGGGCACGATGCCGAAGCAGCGCCAGCCGGTGAAGGTTTCTATCGCCTTGATCCCGTCGTCGAACAACGACACATCGCCGCGAAACTTGTTGATGAGATAGCCGGCGATCATGCGCCGGTCTTCCTCCGGCAGGATGAGATGCGTGCCGGCCACCGAAGCGATGACGCCGCCGCGGTCGATGTCGCCGACCAGGATCACCGGCACATGGGCGCGCGTCGCAAAACCCATATTGGCAATGTCGCGGCTGCGGAGGTTGATCTCGGCTGGCGAGCCCGCGCCCTCGACGATCACCAGGTCGGCGCCGGCGCCCACCTTGGCCCAGGAATCGAGCACCGCATCCATCAGTCCGGCTTTCATCGCCTGGTAGTCGCGCGCCCGCGCCTCGCCATAGACCTTGCCCTGAACCACCACTTGCGAGCCGATGTCGCTCTGCGGCTTGAGCAGCACCGGGTTCATATGGACAGTCGGCCGGACGCCGCAGGCCAGCGCCTGCAGCCATTGCCCGCGGCCGATCTCGCCCTCGCCGGCCTTGTCGCCGCCGGGAATGTCGGCGACGGCGGCGTTGTTCGACATGTTCTGCGGCTTGAACGGCCTGACCCTCAGCCCGCGATTCTTCGCGGCGCGGCAAAGCCCCGCGACCAGCACCGTCTTGCCGACATCCGAGCCGGTGCCCTGCAGCATGATCGCCTTGGCCATCAGCCTCTGCCTCCCGAGCCGATCGTCGACTTCTGCGCCAGCGGCCCGCCGCGCCAGAGATAGAGAGCCATCAGCGGCTCCTTGCCCGTGCGCATGGCATGGCTGACGTTGGAGGCGTGGTGAATGACCTCGCCGGCGTCGCGAAATTGAAAGTCCCCCTCGCCCATCCGCCATTCCGTGCCGCCGGTCAGCGGGACGTAGATTTCCTCGGCGATGTGGTGATGGTCGGGATAGACGATGTCCGGCCCGAGGATCAGCAGTCCGGCCGCAACCGCGTCATTGACGAAATGCCCGCGCGTGCCGAACACTTCCAGCCAGCCGTAATTGTCGACAAAGCCCTGCCCGAAATCGGCGGCGGTATAGGTCTGCCCCCAGCGTAACTCATCCCGATGGTCGGCAACGAACCGCGCCAGCGGCTTGGCGTCGGCCGGCGCAAGCTCGGCGATGCGATCGAGATAGCCAAGGCAGCCAAGCGCCCGCGGTTCGAGCGAACGGACAGGCATGTCCCAGCCGATGCGCGCGACTTCGTCCGCGACCAGATTATTGTCGGCGCCGGCGAGATAGGCGTGGAACCGCTCCAGCAACTCATCGAAAATTGTCGGCACGCAGGGCTCCGTTGGTCAATCCATGCACAACCGGTCCGCAGGAGGCCGGGTTGCGCGGCGGCATCATTGGTCTAGATTGAACGGCGCGCAAAGCCAAAAACGACAGGCCAGAAGGCCTGAAACGACAGGGAGCACGCCATGGACGCGGCAGTCGATGCGGGCACTGGCCAATTCGAACTCACTGAGGAACAGCGCGCCATCCAGGAGATGGCCCAGGCCTTCGCCGCGGACCGCGTTGCGCCCAATGCGCTCGACTGGGACAAGACAAAGCACTTCCCCGCCGATGTGATCCGTGAGACCGGGCCGCTCGGCCTCGGCGGCATCTATGTGCGCGACGATGTCGGCGGCTCGGCGCTTGGGCGGCTCGATGCGGTGCTGATCTTCGAGGCTCTGGCCCACGCCGACCCGGCCTTCTCCTCCTTCATTTCCATCCACAACATGGCGGCCTCGATGATCGACCGCTTCGGCAGCGACGAGCAGCGCCAGCGCTTCCTGCCGAAACTGACCTCGATGGAATGGCTGGCGAGCTATTGCCTGACCGAGCCCGGCTCGGGCTCGGACGCAGCGGCGCTTAAGACGCGCGCGGTGAAGAGCGGCGGCGACTATGTCTTGAACGGCGCCAAGCAGTTCATCTCCGGCGCCGGCGACAGCGACCTTTATGTCGTGATGGCGCGCACCGGTGCCGACGGTCCGAAAGGCATCTCGACCTTCGTCGTGCCGAAGGACGCGCCGGGCCTCTCCTTCGGCGCCAACGAGCACAAGATGGGCTGGCACATGCAGTCGACCCGCCAGGTCGTCTTCGAGGACTGCAAGGTGCCGGCCGAAAACCTGCTTGCCGCAGAAGGCGCCGGCTTCGGCATTGCCATGGCGGGGCTCGATGGCGGCCGGCTCAACATCGCCGCCTGTTCGCTGGGCGGCGCGCAGTCGGCGCTCGACAAGGCGCTGGCCTATACGGCCGAGCGCAAGGCCTTCGGCTCCAAGATCAACCAGTTCCAGGCACTGCAGTTCAGGTTGGCCGACATGGAGACGGAGCTGCAGGCCGCCCGCATCTTCCTCTATGCCGCCGCTTCCAAGCTCGACCGCAAGGCGCCGGATGCCGGCAAATGGTCGGCGATGGCCAAACGCTTCGTCACCGATATCGGCTTCGACATCGCCAACCAGGCGCTGCAGTTGCATGGCGGCTATGGCTATCTGCACGATTACGGCATCGAGAAGCTGGTGCGGGATCTCCGCGTTCACCAGATCCTTGAAGGCACCAACGAGATCATGCGCGTCATCATTGCGCGGGCGCTGATTGGTAGGCAGTAGGCAGTAGGCAGTAGGCAGTAGGGAAAGATGATCGGCAAGATAAACTCGTACAAGGATTTGATCGTCTGGCAGCAGGCCATTGATTTGGCTGTGGCTACCTACTCCTTGACCAAGGCATGGCCAAAAGAGGAATTGTATGGGCTGACCAGCCAAATTCGCCGCTCAGCCACATCTATCCCTGCAAACATTGCGGAAGGTTACGGCCGAGATAACACCGGCTCTTACCAGCAGTTTCTCAGGATAGCCCAAGGCTCTCTAAAGGAGCTTGAAACGCATCTCCAGATCGCTGAACGCGTCGGCCTGACCACTCGTGATGAGGTTCATCATATGCTGTCAGCCACAGAAGCCATCGGAAAAAATGCTTCGCCAGCTTATTATCAAACTCGCACCTGAATAGACTGCCTACTGCCTACTGCCTACTGAAATCACGGGAGCACTACTATGGCAACGATCGCCTTCATCGGCTTGGGCAACATGGGCAATCCGATGGCCGCCAATCTCGTTAAGGCGGGGCACGCGGTGCTGGGCTTCGACCTTGTGCCTGAAAACCTCACGGTTGCGAAAGAGCACGGCATTACAGTCATGGCCAATGCCGTCGCCGCGGTGAAGGACGCCGATGTCGTCATCACCATGCTGCCGGCCGGCAAGCATGTGCTGTCGGTTTATGAGGACATCGCGCCCAAGGCAAAGAAAGGCGCGCTGTTCATAGATTCCTCCACGATCGATGTCGAATCGGCGCGCAAGGCGCATGCGATTGCCGCGAAGCATGGCTTGCAGTCGATCGATGCCCCGGTCTCCGGCGGCACGGGCGGCGCCACCGCCGGCACGCTCACCTTCATGGCTGGTGGCTCAGATCAGGCCTTCGCCGCCGCCGAGCCGATCCTGAAGCCGATGGCCGGGCGTGTCGTTCACTGCGGCGGCGACGGCGCCGGACAGGCGGCCAAGATCTGCAACAACATGATTCTCGGCATCTCGATGATAGGCGTCGCCGAAGCCTTTGTGCTCGCCGAAAAGCTCGGCCTGTCGCACCAGGCGCTGTATGATGTCGCCTCCACCTCGTCGGGCCAATGCTGGTCGCTGACCACCTATTGCCCGGTCCCCGGCCCTGTTCCGGCCTCGCCGGCCAACCGCGACTACAAGCCCGGCTTTGCCGCGGCCCTGATGCTAAAGGACCTGAAATTGTCGCAGGAAGCCGCGCAGGGCGCGGGCGCCGTGACCCCGCTCGGCGCCGAAGCCACGCAGCTCTATGCCTTGTTCAACGCCCAAGGTCATGCCGGCGCCGATTTTTCCGGAATTATTAATTTCCTGCGCGGAAATCCGTCGTAAGATACTGATTTTCTAAGGTTATTTTCGATATCCGCCGATCAGAAGCCGGCAAATTTAGATTTGCTTAAGGTCTCGCTAACTCACCGGTAACGATGTGCCTTTAAAACGGACTGCGAGGCGGACATCGCGTCTGCCCGGCGCTCCGGATCAGGTCTCGCGTACCGGAGCCAGTAAGTTTCGCAAGTATTCCTGTAGCGAAATGCCATGCGTATCTGGCAGAGCCGCGTTCCCGAAGGGACGCGGTTTTTGCGTTTCCGGAACATCGAGATCGAACGGGCGCCCCTCTTCGAAGAGCGCCCGAAGTCCAATTACCGCTTCCGCAAATCCGCGTCCGCGAGATCGAGCGCCTTGGCGATGCGTTCGCAAGCCATGTCGATCGTGTCGCGCGTCCAGATCAGCGGCGGCGACAGGATCATCGTGTCGCCGGTGGCCCGCAACATCATGCCGTTCGCGATCGCGTGGTCGCGCACCGCGACCGCGGCGCTTCCCGAGGGCAGATAGCGTTCCTTGGTCGCCTTGTCCTTGACGATCTCGATCGCACCCATCAGGCCGATCGAACGCACCTCACCAACCAGCCTGTGCCCGGCGATCCGCTCCTGCAGCGCCTGCGCGAAATAGGGGCCGGTGTCGTTCTTGACCCGCTCGACCAGCCCTTCCTTCTCGATGATCTCGAGGTTCTTGAGCGCCACCGCGCAAGCCACCGGGTGACCGGAATAGGTGTAGCCGTGATAGAACTCGCCGCCTTTCTCGACCAGCGTCCTGGCCACACGGTCGCCGACCAGCAGCGCCGACAGCGGCTGGTAGCCCGAGGTCAGCGCCTTGGCGGTGGTGATGGTGTCGGGCTCGATCCCGAACGTCTGCGCCGCGAACCATTCGCCGGTGCGGCCATAGCCGGTGATGACCTCGTCCAGCATCAACAGCACATCGTATTTGCGGCAGATGCGCTCGACTTCCGGCCAGTAGCTCATCGGCGGGATCTTCACCCCGCCCGCGCCCATCACCGGTTCGCCGATGAAGGCGGCGACCTTGTCGGCGCCGGCTTCGAGGATTGCATCCTCGACCGCCTTCGCCGCGCGGATGCCGAAATCATGGTCGCTTTCGCCGGGCAGCGCGAGTTCATAGGCATAGGGCGTCATCACATGGACGATGTTGGGCACCGCGCCGCCGAGCTGCTTGTGCATCGGCTCCATGCCGCCGAGCGATGTGCCGGCGATCGTCGAGCCGTGATAGGCCGACTTGCGCGAGATGACGCGGTTCTTCTCGGGCTTGCCTTCGAGCGCCCAATAGTGGCGGACGAGCCTGAGCGCCGTATCGTTGGCCTCCGAGCCGGACGAGCCATAAAAGACCTGGCTGACATGCTTGGGCGCGAGTTCCGCCAGCTTCTTCGACAACAGCACCGGCGTCGGCGTCGAGCATTTGAAGAAGGAGTTGTAGTAAGGCAGCTCCTTCATCTGCGTGTAAGCCGCTTCGGCCAGCTCGTTGCGGCCATAGCCGACATTGACGCACCACAGGCCCGCCATGCCATCGAGGATTTCGGTGCCGTCGGCATCGTAGATGAACGGGCCGTTGGCATGGGTGATGATGCGCGAGCCGGTTTCACGCAGTTCCTTGTGGTCGGTGAAGGGATGGAGGTGATGCGCGGCGTCGATCTGCTGAAGCTGCTTCAGCGAATAATTCTGATAGGTCATGGGTTTGATCTTTCCTCTTGAATCAATCCGGCAGCGGCCGGGGCGGATTCGTCAGAGGAAGGCAGGCGGCGAATAGCCGATGCGGGCGCACAGCCGCAAAAGCTCGGCGCGCAGCGTCCGCGGTGACGGCGTCACCGCGACCCCGAAGGCGCCTGATGTGCTGAAGCGGATCATGACGGCAGCTTATGCCGCCTCAGGCGCAAAATTCAAGCGGTTCCAGTCAGGCGGTCTTACCGAGCGACCGCTTGAGGAACATATAGCGCATCGCCGTCTGCGCCGCTTGCGGCCGGCGGTCGCCGCGCCCGCCATGGCCGCCTTCGGTTTCCTCGAAGAACAGCGTCTTGCCGTGACCTGCCTCCCGCAGCCGCGCCGCCATCTTGCGCGCATGTCCGGGGTGCACGCGGTCGTCGGCGGTCGAGGTCATCAACAGGACCGGCGGATAGGCAGCATCGGCCGCGACGTGCTGGTAGGGCGAATAGGCGCCGAGCCAGGCCGCCTCCTCCGGCTTCGACGGGTCGCCATATTCGGCGATCCAGGAGGCGCCGGGCGGCAGTTCGGTGTAGCGCAGCATGTCGAGCAACGGCACGTCGATGATGACGGCGCCGAACAGTTCCGGCCGCTGCGTCAGCGACGTGCCGGTGAGCAGGCCGCCGTTGGAGCCGCCGTGGATGCCGAGCTGCGCCGCCGTGGTGATGCCGCGCTTGACCACATCCTCGGCAACGGCAGCGAAATCGTCGAAGGCGTTCTGGCGCTTGCCCTTGAGCGCGGCCTGGTGCCAGGCCGGACCGAACTCGCCGCCGCCGCGGATGTTGGCCTGGACATAGGCGTTGCCCTTGTCCAGCCAGAGCTTGCCGCGGATGCCGGCATAGCCCGGCAGCAACGGCACCTCGAAACCGCCATAGCCGTAGAGCAGCGCCGGCACCGGTCCTTTCTGGTCGCGGCGCCGCACCACGAAATACGGGATCATCGTGCCGTCCTTCGAGCGCGCCTCGAACTGCTCCGAAACATAAGGCGAGGCGTCGAAGCGGGCCGGCTGCGACTTCACCGTTTCAAGTGTCTCGCCATTGTCGTCCGACCAGATGATCGAGCTCGGCGTCAGGAAATCGGTGAAGGAGAAGGACACGCTGGAGCCGAAATGCTCGACATGGCTGATGCCGACATTGCCGTTGTCGGGCAGCGCAATCCGTTTCAGCGACCAGCCATCTGCGGCGCGGTCGCAGGCGATGACCTTGCCGCGCACATTGTCCATCAGGTTGATGAACAGCCGGTCCTGCGTCCTGGCGAGGCCCGCAATGGAAACGCGGTGCTCCGGTTCGAGGAGCGTCTCGATCCGTTCGAACGCACCCGTTTCAATCCAGCGATCGAAATCGACCGAATAGAGCCCATCGGGCAGGCAGTGCGTGCCGTCCGGCGCCGTCCAGGGGCTGCGCACGCCGAAGATAAGCTGGCCCTTGAAGATCGCCGTGTCGGTGGCGTCGTCGGGCAGCGGGATGCGCCGGTTCTCGCCCGAAGCCAGCCGCAGGAAACTGTGGGAGGTGAAGAAGTCGAGCGTCTTGCCGAGCAGGACATGCCGCTTGTCGCCGTCATGCTCCACGCCGCCACCGACCGCCAGATGTTGCTTTTCGCCTTCGAAGATCGGCGTCGCGTCCTCGAGCTTGGTGCCGCGCCGCCACAGCTTGATCACGCGCGGATAGCCGGACTGCGTCCTGTCGTCTTCCTCGAAAGCGGCAGAGACGATGACGGTATCCTTGTCCAGCCAGGAAAAGCCCGACTTGGAAGCGCGCGCGGAAAACCCCCCTTCGACAAAGGACCTCGTCGCGATGTCGAACTCGCGCATCTCGCTAGCGTCGCCGCCATCGGGCGACATGTAGAGCAGGCAGCGGTTGAAATCGGGATAGAGCCGGCTCGCCCCGCCAAACACCCATTTCACGCCTTCCTTCGCAGAGAGCTGGTCGAAATCGATGATCGTCTCCCAATCCGGCTTGTCGGTCTTGTAGGAAGCGACGGGCGTGCGCCGCCACAGTCCAAGCGCGTTGGTCTTGTCCTGCCAGAAATTATAGACGTAGCCGGCAAGCGCCGCCCCGACCGGCATATTGTCCTCGGCGGTCATCAGGTCGAGCGCGGTTTCGAATGTCGCCTGATAGGAAGGATCGCCCTGCAGTTCGGCGACCGTCAGCGCGTTCTGGCGATGAACCCAGTCCAGCGCTTCCTTGCCGTTGCGATCCTCAAGCCAGAGGTAGGGATCGTTGGCGGTCAATCCGGGCTGGGTTCTGGTCATCGTGCTGGTCATGCAGGTCTCCATCTGGCGGCCTCGCCTACATCGCGTTCGCTGCCTTGATATTCAAGAGCCATGTCGGGACCGATTACAAAACCCGCCGGCGCGCGATCGTCGCCGCCGCCAGCGCCGCGCAGATTGCGCCAAGCGTGACCGGCAGGCCGGCGGCGCCGATGACATCCATAACGCCACCGGTCAGCGGCGGCACGATGATGCCGCCAAAACCCCACGTCAGCGAGAAGGCGGCATTGCCGGCGACCAGCGCCGAGCCGGTGAAGCGTTCGCCGAGCTCGATGATCGACATCGTGTAGATGCCGTAGGAAACGGCGCCCCAGATAAAGACGCAGCCCCAGATCAGCGGCGTCTCGATCAGCGCCGGCAAAAGCGCGCATCCAAGGATGGTTACCGCCACGCAGCCGAACCGCACCAGGCGCGCCGTCAGTTTTTCGGCGAGCAGGCCGAGCGGCACCTGCATGGCGATGTTGCCGGCGATCATCACCGAAAGCAGCGCCGACATGCGCGCCTCGGGAATGCCGTGATGCGTCCCATAGACCGGCAGCAGCGCCAGTATAGCCTGCTCGAAACCGGCCGCGACGACGACCGCCGACAGAAGCAGCCAGGCCAAGGGTATGAAGCCCAGCACCGACACCTTGTTATCGGCCTCGTCGACCTTCGGCAGCCGCTTCACCACCGCGACCAGGCAACCGCCGCAGAAGAGGAAGGCTAGAATGCCGACCAGGAAAGGCGGCCAGCCTTCGGTGCCGACGGCGAGCAGGCAGAGCGGTCCGGCCGCGAAGCCCGCCGAGATGATTGTCGAATAGATGCCCATGACGCGGCCTCGCCGGGCCGGCGGCGCAAGCGCAATCACCCAGATTTCGCTCAAGACATAGAGCGGGTTGGTCACCATGCCGATCAGGAGGCGCAGCGGAAACCACAGATAGACACTTTGCGTCCAGCCGATCAGCGCCAGCACCAGCGCCGAGAGCGCGGCGCAAGTGAGCGCCGTGCGCCCTGCCCCGAACCGGCGCGCCAGTCCCGGAATCAGCGGCGAGGACAGGATGAAGCCGACCGGCGTCATTGCCGCCGACAGCCCGATCATCGCCGGCGAAACGCCCTGACGCTGCAGGATGAAGCTGAGCAGCGGATAGGAAAGTCCTTGCGCGATGGCGAAGACAGATACGGTCGCGATCACGCCGGTGATCGCGGCCCACTGCACCGTCTCGCCGCTCTCCGAACCAGCCAGAGCCATCGGTCTTGCTCCAATCGCCTGGAGGCTTAGCCGGTATGGCCGGCTGCCGTAAGAGCCAACTGGCGGCGAAAGCGCATGTTCCAGCCGGTCCCTGTCAGGAGCGCTGGCGCTGCAAGGTACGGTACAAGGCGAACGACACCAGCAGCACATCGAGCCCAACGATGACGGCAGGCAGCCCGAGCGGGCCGATCGCCTGCATCAGGGCCCCGGCGCCGGGCGGGCCGACAATACCGCCGACGCCCCACAGCAACGCGAAGGCGGCATTGCCGGTGACCAGCAGCGAGCCCTTGAAGCGGCTGCCGAGCTCGACCAGCGCCATCGTGTAGACGCCGTAGCCGACCGCGCCCATCACCAACAGCACGCCCCAGATCAGCGGCGTGGCGATCAAGAGCGGCAACAGGATCGCGCAGCCCGTCGTCGCCACCGCGCAGGCGAGGATCATCGGCCGCCCGCCGAAGCGTTCGGCGAGCAGGCCAAGCGGGATCTGCAGGATGATGTTGCCCAGCGAAAGCATCATCACCAGGGCGGCAAGCATCGCTTCGGGCAGGCCGTAACCCGCGCCGAAGACAGGCACCAACGCATAAGTGCTCTGCTGAACGGCGGCGGAGACCAGCACGGCCAAAAGCAGCGCCGGCGCGAGCCGCGCGAAACCGACAAAACTACCGGCGGGCTGGCCATCGTCCTCGAAACCGGTGAGCTTTGAGGAGACGAGGCGAAGGATGATCGCGCAAAGCAGGAAGCCGACAATGCCGACGCTGAACGGAGCCCAGCCTTCGGTGCCGAGCAGCGTCAGCGCAAACGGACCGGCGGCGTAGCCGGCGCCCATCAGCGTGTTGAACACGCCCATGACCCGGCCGCGGCGCGAAGGCGGCGCCAGCGACAGCGCCCAGACCTCGCCAAGCACATAGAGCGGGTTGATGACGAGGCCGATGATGAAGCGGATGACGTACCAAGCGACCCAGTTCTGCAGATAGAAGATAGCCAGGAAGCAAAGCGCGCCGACCAGCGAACAGCCAACCGCCAGGGTCCGCGCGCCGAACAGCCGCACGGCGGCCGGCACGAAGGAGGCCGACAGGATCAGCCCGACCGGCATCATCGCCGCCGACAGGCCGATCAGGCCGGGCGAAAAGCCTTGGCTCTGCATCAGCAGGGTGAACAGCGGCGAGCTCAACCCTTGCGCCGCGCCGAACATGGCGAGCGCGGCCGTGACCCCGGCAAGAGCCGCCCATTGCGGTCGATCTTCGGCGGTCTGGGCGGAAGCGGTCATTGTGGCTCGCAATTGAACAATCACGGCATCATTATCAGTGGCGAGAGCCCACCTGATGCCTCAGCGGAAGCAATTCGGCGATCCAGTCCGCTCCCCTTCGGTCATGTCGCTTCCCTCGCCCTAGTGGTCGCCGCCTCCTCACCGGCGACATTGCCGCCAGTTCATTATGCCGCCAATTTCGCATCCTCACGAGGCTTCTCATGACTGCCGCCCTCCATCCCGCCGAACCGGCATTGGCAACAGATCGCGCCCGCCGTGGCGGCCGCGCGGGAAAGCGCGCCGGCGGCTCGGCCGCCTTCGAGCAGCCCGCCTTCCGGCAGCTGAAGAACCCGCTGTCGCCGACCAGGCTCGTGTCCGACGACGAATTGGAATCGATCCACCTTGCCTCGCTGCGCGTGCTGAAGGAGATCGGCGTCGACGTCCTGCACGACGAAGCCCGCCGCATCATGAAGGCGCATGGCGCGGACGTGCGCGAAGGCTCAGAGCGCGTGCGCTTCGACAGCGACATGATCCTCGAGCTTGTCTCGCACTGTCCGTCGGAATTCACGCTGCATGCCCGCAACCCGGCGCACAATCTGCGTTTCGGCGGCAACAACGTCATCCTGTCGATGATGGCGTCGGCGCCGAACTGCTCCGACCTCGACCGCGGCCGCAGGCCCGGCAACCAGGCCGACTACCGCAACTTCCTGCGGCTCGCGCAGATGCACAACATCCTGCACTGCACCGGGGGCTATCCGGTCGAACCGATCGACATCCATCCGTCGGTCCGGCATCTGGAATGCATCCGCGACCTCGCCACGCTGACCGACAAGGTCTTCCACATCTATTCGCTCGGCAAGGAGCGCAACGTCGACGGCATCGAGATCACCCGCATCGCGCGCGGCATCAGCCGCGAGCAGCTGATGCAGGAGCCTTCGGTCTTCACCATCATCAACACCAATTCGCCGCTCAAGCTCGACGTGCCGATGATGGAAGGCATCATCCAGATGTCGAGCATGGGCCAGGTCGTGATCGTCACGCCGTTCACGCTGTCGGGCGCCATGGCGCCCGTCACCGTCGCCGGCGCGCTGGTGCAGCAGAACGCCGAGGCCCTCTCCGGCATCGCCTTCGCGCAGATGGTGAAGAAGGGCGCGCCGGTCGGCTATGGCGGCTTCACCTCCAATGTCGACATGAAGTCCGGCGCGCCGGCCTTCGGCACGCCCGAATATATGAAGGCGCAGCTTGTCGGCGGCCAGCTTGCCCGCCGCTACAACATCCCCTACCGCACCTCCAACACCTGCGCCGCCAACACGGTCGACGCGCAGGCCGCCTATGAAAGCGTGTTCTCGCTGTGGGGCGCCATCCAGGGCGGCGGCAACCTGATGATGCACGGCGCCGGCTGGCTTGAAGGCGGCCTGCGCTGCTCCTACGAAAAGACCATCCTCGACATAGATCTTTTGCAGATGGCGGCCGAGTTCCTCACCCCGCTCGACCTCTCCGAGGACGCGCTCGGCTTCGACGCCATCCAGTCGGTCGGTCCCGGCGGCCATTTCTTCGGCACCCCGCACACGCAGGCGCGTTACAAGACCGCCTTCTATTCGCCGATCGTGTCCGACTGGCGCAACTTCGAGACCTGGACCGAGGCCGGCTCGCCGACGGCGATGGAGCGGACCAACAAGGTCTGGAAGGAGCGCCTTGCCTCCTACGAGGAGCCCTATATGGATCCGGCCATCCGCGAGGAACTCAACGACTTCGTCGAGAAGCGCCGCGCCGAAGGCGGCGCGCCGACGGATTTCTGATCATCGGTCGGTTGGGCAACTGCCCGCCCGCCCATTTTCATTTCTGACTCCACATTGCACGAAACGGACCTATCTTCATGAAATCCCACGTAAAAGCGGTTGTCATCGGCGGCGGCGTCGTCGGCTGCTCGGTGCTCTATCACCTCGCCAAGGCCGGCTGGACCGACATCATGCTGATCGAGCGCTCGGAGCTGACCTCCGGCTCGTCCTGGCATGCGGCGGGCGGCTTCCACACGCTGAACGGCGACCCGAACGTCGCCAAGCTGCAGGCCTATACGGTCCAGCTCTATAAAGAGATCGAGGAACTCTCCGGCCAGTCCTGCTCGCTGCATCTGACCGGCGGCGTCATGATGGCCGATACGCCCGAGCGCATGGACTTTCTGCGGCTGGCTCACGCCAAGGGCCGCTATCTCGGCATGGATACCGAGCTGATCACGCCCTCGGAAGCCAAGGCGATGTTCCCGCTGATGGACGAGACGAACTTCGTCGGCGCCATGTGGGATCCGGTCGAAGGTCATCTCGACCCTTCGGGCACCACCATCGCCTATTCCAAGGCGGCAAAAAAGCTCGGTGCCGAGATCGTGCTGCGCAACCGCGTCGTCGACCTCACTCAGCAGCCGGACGGCACCTGGAACGTCGTCACCGAGCAGGGCACGGTCCATGCCGAGCATGTCGTCAACTGCGGCGGCCTTTGGGCGCGCGAGATCGGCCGCATGGTCGGCGTCGAGCTGCCCGTGCTGGCCATGGAGCATATGTACCTTTTGACCGAGCCGATGCCGGAAGTCGAGGAGTTCAACAAGTCGACCGGCCGCGAGATGATCGGCGTGCTCGACTTCAAGGGCGAGATCTACACCCGCCAGGAG